>JAMWDA010000112.1 GCA_023818995.1 Candidatus Omnitrophota bacterium | reverse complement strand
TTATTCATTTATTTTAAATAGTTGACTCCTTTCTATAAAAACCTATTAAATTATTAACTAACTTTAAAATTTTTTACTAATCACCAATTTTTAATTATCCATCAGACGGCAGAGGAACTCTCTTTAGTCTCTTCATGCGATACGGAAACATCTAAGGAATTATTTGCAGGTAAATTATCCTTTCTATCCTGAATAAAATTACTAAAATCACAAAAATCCTCTAATTTGGGTAAATCTTTAAGAGAATTGAGTCCAAAATACTCTAAAAATTTCCTTGTAGTTATATATAAAAAAGGTCTGCCAACAACTTCTTTTCTACCTGCACATTTAATTAATCCCAATTCTAAAAGGTGCTTAATTACACCATCTATATTTACTCCTCTTATTGCTTCTATCTCCAATCTCGTTATTGGCTGTTTATAAGCAATTACTGCTAAAGTTTCTAAAGAAGCCTGGGATAATCTATGTCTATTCTTCTCCTGATACATCTTTTTAACCCAAGGTTCATTATCAGGCGAAGAACACATTTGGTAACCACCACCTATTTTAACTATACATATCCCTGAACCTCGGCCGTTATAATCCTTAATCAATTCCTCTAAAGCTATCTCAATATCTTTCTTATCCATTCCCAGGACATCCATAAGCTCGTTTATCTGTATAGGGTTCTCATTTATAAAAAGTAAAGATTCTAATATAGACTTAATATTCATTTTCCCTGGCGATATATCTCATTGAGTAACTCTTCCACACTATTAATTTCCGGCATTACATCTACAGCTTTATTTATCATAGAATCTATCTCTTTGGCACTATATTGAAGACGTTTAAGAATATGTTTTGCTTCTTCGATAATTACCTTCTTATCTACGGAGACAGTTTTCGTCTCCTCTCTAATAAGGGCAAATCTACCAACTTTACCTTGAAGTTGAGCCACTATTTGTTTAGCTTTCTGTTTGCCTATTCCTCCTAAACTCTTTAGAAAATCTATATTTCCATCTTCTATAGCCTTAGCTATAAGAGGTATGGGCTGATCAAAAGATTTCAAAGCGACACGCGGACCAATCCCCGAAACACTAATAAAACTTTCAAAAAAATCTCTCTCCAATTCATCTAAAAAACCAATCATTACAGGAAGAGCTCTATTCTTATCCATCTGTAAATAATGATATATTACCAGTTCTATTTCTTCCCCTACATTATTATTTAATCTATAGCTTACGGTTTTAGGTATATTTACTTCAAAACAGACTCCCCCTGTATCTATATAAACTATCGTATCAGATTTTTTTATTAATTTACCCTTTAATCTTCCAATCATTCTTTAATATTTTATCAAATCTGTGTATATGTGAGAAAGCCACTACTAAAGAAAAGGCATCAGCTGTATGCTGAGAAATTAAACTTTTACCTAAAATATTTTCCGCCATCCTCTTTATCTGTAAACTATTAGCATTACCTTTCCCTAAAAACGATTTTCTTACTCTCGCGGGAGAATACTCATAAAAATCTAATCCAAAATTTTCAATAACAAAAAGGATAACTCCTCTCACTTGTGCTAATAATGCTACCGTGGTGGGATGGCGATAGTGAGAATAAAGCTTTTCCCCAACGGCAACTTGAGGATTATAAATACTGATTATTTCAGATAGCTCTTTGTATATGTATAATAGTCGTCTGGGCAACTTCGTGGATAAAGAAGGTTTAATTTCACCCTCTTTGATCAACTTAACATTGTTATTTTTAACATCACATATAACGTAACCAGTTACCCTCAAACCAACATCTATACCCAAAACTATCATTACTTAGATAATTCCTGAGCTACTTCTTCCAAAATTTCCTCAGGGATATCAAAGTTAGCGTAAACCTTCTGCACATCATCGTGTTCTTCTAAAGACTCTACGAGAGAAAGAACCTGTTTAGCGGTTTGCCCTGTTACCTTAACAGTGGAATTAGGTATCTTTGTAACCTCTGCTATCTCCCATTTAATTCCTTTAGACTTAAGAGCATTTTTCACCGTCTCCAAATCAGTAGGAGCACAATATATCTCGTAGTTATCTCCTTCTGTCTTCACATCCTCCGCACCTGCTTCTACACTTATATTAAACAATTCATCCTCACTTACATTTGCTTTATTGATTAGGATATACCCTTTGGTATTAAAAATCCATGCCACACTTCCGCTGCCTGCCATATTGCCACCTTTCTTGGCAAAAATATTTCTCACTTCAGCAGAAGTTCTATTCTTATTATCCGTGAGAGCTTCTACTAATATAGCTATTCCACCGGGAGCATAACCTTCAAATATACAAGACTCATAATTAACTCCTTCTAACTCTCCTGTTCCCCGTTTAATTGCTTTGTCTATATTATCCTGGGGCATATTAGCATCTTTTGCCCTTTCAATAGCTGTGCGTAAACGCGGATTAGTTTCAGGATTACCTCCACCTTCCCTAGCTGATACTGTTATCTCCCTTATAAGTTTAGTAAAAATGCGCCCACGTTTAGCATCCTGAGCTGCTTTCTTATGTTTTATCCCTGCCCATTTTGAATGTCCGCTCATTTTTACCTCCTTAAAAAATAGATTTTAATATTTTCTTAAAAACTCTAAACAAAACCTATTGCTTCGCTTGCTAACCTATCTGCTTCTTTATTTTTCTCCCTATCTATGTGATTAATATCGAATTTTTCAAAATAAGAAATAATTTTCTTTACTAAAACATATAAAGGATAAATATTAGGATTCTTTACCTTAAAATTACCCTTAACCTGCTCACATAAAAGTTTACTATCGGAATAAACACAACAACTTTTTTCTCCCATTTTAATAACTTCTATAAGAGAGAATATAAATGCCATATACTCAGAGAAATTATTTGTTCCTACACCTAAATATACGCCTTCTTTTTTTACAAGTTTATTATCTCTAAAAATCAAATAACCTATACCAATTTTACCGGGATTACCTAAAGAAGCACCATCTATATAAACTTCTACCATATCTATTTACTCAAAATCTCCTTTTATCCAAAGTATACGCACACATGCCTCACAAAAAACTAACTCTTTATACATCTTAATCTCATTTATCTTCTGAGCAGTAACTCTTATATGACAAGCTCCACAATTCTCATCTTCTACAGGGACTATCGCTATGCCTCCCCGTGTTCTAATAAGCTTTTCATAAACAGCTAAAACATCCTTATTAACATCACACGATAATTTTGCTTTTTTCTCTTGAAGACTCTTAATTTCTATTTCTAATTTTTTTTGTTCCTCTATAAGTTTACTCTCCTTTTCTTTAAATAATTTTTCCTCCTCGGAAAATTTATTTTTTATTTCCTTCAATTCTTTATCTGCTCTATCCAATTCCTCTAAGAATCTTATAACACTATCCTCTATTTTAGAGACATCTGCTTTTAAAGATTCTATTTCTAAAAGTTTGGCTTTGTATTCTTTATTTGTTTTTAATTGATACAGTTGACTCTGCGCTTTCCTGATATTTTCCTCTTTAGTAGCGAGGTCTAATTCTTTATCTTTTCTTTCGGCATAAAGTTTCTTTACTTTCTCTTCAAAAGTAGTTAGAGTGAACCCTTTCCCCTCAAGACTCTTCTTTAATCTATCTATCTCGATGGGAATTTCCACATCTTTTCTATTGGTTAGAGAATAAATGTGGGAATCTAATTCTTGTAACTGAATAAGTTTTCTAATTTCTTCCTTTATATCCATCTAATGATAAACTTACTAAAGTCATTTACTTTCTGGGCACAGCCCGAATCGAACGGGCGACCTCTACGATGTGAGCGTAGCGCTCTAACCAGCTGAGCTATGTGCCCAACTTATAAATTCAAAAGTCTTGGTAAATTAATTATAAATGGGCCCGCAGGGATTCGAACCCCGGACCAATTGATTATGAGTCAACTGCTCTAACCAGCTGAGCTACGGGCCCAAAATTCAATCTTCATTTATTTACTAAAATTAATAAAAATTATAACAATTTATAAAGAATATATCAAGTATTTTATTAAATTAAATTCATAGAGCCAATCCATATACATCGTATATAGTTTCCAGCCTTCCGTCAAATAGTATTGTAACCTTGATCGTCGGTAAATTAGGTATGCCTTCTTCAATATCAGGTGATTTCTCTGGCCCTAATTATAAAGGTAGATACCATGTGCCTGTATTTTTCTATGTTACTTGAAAGGAAAGTAAGAATTCTTGTTGGAATTTATGAAAAGCATATTTTAGGGAAGATTTAATCCACTAAAATATACTCCCACAATCCAATTTTAATTACCCTCATCTTACCTCCTTTCACTTAGATTTATCCCTCTATTACACCCGTCGGGTGCAATAAGGGGGGTCACTTTACCTCTCCTTCATACTCTAACCTCTCTCCTGCCTCTAATACCTCGGTCTCTTCACTCCTTATCTTACCATCCTCGTAAGGACAAGCTACTACTCTACCCTCTATTACTATTACCACTGTCCTATATTTACCCCTCTCATACCTCTTCCTATACCTCTTAACTCCGCTATCGTCGTAACGAAGATAACCTACTCCTATATCCCTAATACCCCCGATAAATCCCTCATTAACATACCTCCCCCCTATCTCTATCTCAACCTCTTCCTCCCCTCCTATTGTAATCACCGGCGTAAACTCTATAGGCCCTATTCCAGGAGCATTCACCCAATCCTTAAACCAGTATATATTGTTACCATTATCTACAGAGTTTATAGGCTCTATAAACAAACCAGTTGTATTCCAAGAATCCTTTACTCTCACATATCTTACATCCCTTATACCTTTTGGTTCTATCTTCCACTGTATTCCTTCTATACTACTACCAAGATTAAGTAAATCCATCGCCTCACCAATTAATCTTAACTCCCCTTTTATCCTCTGTAACTTATCAGCTTCAAATCTAATCACCTTACCTCCTACCTCACAGACAAAATTGTAAAAATCATTATCCCCATATATAGTTGTAACCTTACTTACATCTATAACCCTAACTGTATTATACCCACTTATGTAACTACCTCTATTTATCCAATCACCACCTATATCTATATCCTTACCCTGAGCATTTAATATCCCCCTATTTATCAATAAATTATTCCCTACCACTAAATCACTATCTAAAATAACTTCTCCTTCCTTATCTATCTCTAAATCGTATAAACTACTACCTCCTAACTT
>JAMWDA010000111.1 GCA_023818995.1 Candidatus Omnitrophota bacterium | reverse complement strand
GTAGCAAAAAACACAGCAAAACTAACCGCCATAACCCAAGACTTCGTCTGATAACCTATATAAAAAGGTATACCTAATACTATTGCATAGAGAATAAAAAATATCCCCACCCTGGTTATAACAATCTTTGTATCTAACAACCTATACCGAATAATAGCATAGGTAGTAAATCCTACAAATATCATAGTTGAAATAGGCCCTAAATTAGTTAATTTTCCTATACCAAACATAGGAAAAACTAAATTAGTAATTATCCCTATAAAAGAAGTAACGAATACTCCTAAAAATAAATATTTTATTTGTAACCTTCTTACACCTTTACTTATTTTATAAGAACAAAATAAATTCTTAAATCCCCATACAAAAAATAACAAAAAATATATTGTAAAGAATTTAAATAGAATTCCGGCAACAGGGAGATAATAACCCCCCTCCGTAATAATCACCTTTTTTGCAAGAAGATTAGTAAAACTTGCTAATATGAAAAATAAAGGTAAAACTATCACTAAAACCATATCAATTTTTTTTACTTTGTATTCTCTATGAGGGAAAATAAAACTAAATAACCAAAATAAAACAGGTATAAAAGCTGAGATACCATTTGATACCTTTATCCAAAAGAACGCTACGTGAACATTTGGAGATATTGAATAAAATAATACACTTATTATCCAAACTATTATGCAAACTACTATATATCTAAAAATTTTCTTTATAGTATCTTTTCTATTGTTAAAATATAATAATACAAGAAATAAGGTATTTATTAAAGAAGCTATTGTTAATAGTAATCTATCCATTATTAATAAATTTTATAGCTTTCTATCTTTTATATACCAAAATATTTGACCACAAAATAATTCCCATAAAGTTAATTTTGCCAATACCAAAAAAGCATCCCCTCTGTTATAATCTATATTTTCTTTAAAAAATGTTTTAATATTTTCATCATCAAAATTATCTAAATGTTTTAATTTTTCTTTGGCTAACTTTAAATTATTCTTAAATGCTCCTTTTATAACTAATTTATCTATATCAACATCACAATCAGGATTTATTTCCCTTGACATTTCTAATATAATCTTTTTCTCTATTTGGGTAGGGAATTTTTTTCTATTAATATCGGGTAACACATAGTTTAATTTTTTAGTTATATAATGGAAGATAACTGGTTCTAGTGTTCTTAAACAAATATAAAAAGGTGATAAAAATCTTATCATAGCTGCCTTTTTGATAAGTATCAAAGTCCCCAAACTCATCAAACCTCTATTCCACAAATATTCACCATTTGCGCTATATTTGCGAACAACAGTTAAGCCTACTCTATATACCATATAATATTTTCCTTCATAAATAATCTTTTTCCATTTACCCCCTGTAATGAAACACAACTCTTTTCCTTTCCTCCCTAAAATTATTTGATCTAGTTTTAAAAATACATTTTTAATCTTATCCTTATCATAATACCCCCATGAGCTACTAACCAATTCTGAAATTTCTTCAACAAAATAATCCTTATTGGGTAAATTCTTCTCGGGACAATCTATTGTCGTAAAATTTATATTTAAATTCTTACTATAAAATTCTTGGGAGAATTTATGTGACATCAAATTTAACTTATTTTTCTGCTACTGCCAAAATATTCTGATTAGCATAACAAGAATTTATTCTTATGTTTTTAAATCCGCAAAGTTCCAAAAAACGTTTTAGTTCTTCATCTCTATAAAATTTATAATCTCCTTTTTTGCCTTTTATCACCACATAAAAATTAGCTAAAACCACAATTAAAATATATGGAAAATAGAAAAACAACTGAAAAATAGTGATAAATTTACCTAACCTTTGAAAAGATAATTTTAGATGTTCCTTAAATATTGCTATTTGGCTATATCCTGGGCATCTAGGAGTTACAACAACAACTACTCCTTTATTTTTTAACACTCTTCTAAACTCTAATAAGGGTAAAGGGACTTTATATCCTGAGATATATTTGTAATTTTTAATTAAATACAAAGTATTAATTGAAACAACTCCATCGAATTCTTCATTATTTAAAAAATATAGTTCTTTTTCTAAATCTCCATACATAAAATTAATATTAGAATATTTCTTTTTAGCTTTTTCTAAGAAATATCTTGATCTATCTATACCAATTACTTCTCCCCCTCTTTCTTTAATACGAAAACTAAAATCTCCCAAACCACAACCCGCATCTAAATATTTACCCTTAGCGGATACTTTTAATATTTCTAAAACATTCTCCAACATTAATTGACGAGGTAATAACTTATTTAAAATAACTTCATAAACTCTCTCGTATAAATACCAAACAATATTCTCTATATACCCCATTATTAATTGTTATTTTCTAATCGGGAACACACAAAATAACATCACCTACGATTGGGTATAATTGGTAGCATTCATATAATCCTCTATCACCCTACTTTTGACACTAGATTTTTTGCATAATAACACTAAAAAATAAACTATCCTCTTACAGGTTATTTTTTCTAATTCATTATGAAGTTTACTATGCCAGCAATAGTTTTAAATCTTGCATTATAGATTCTTAGAGAATGTTATATGTGAAGATTGAACCTCTTACATCTATTAATACTATGCTCTAAGTTTACCCTAATTCTATTAATCTCTTTTTTGTATTTTTTCTCTTGCATAGATAAAATTTGCCATCTATTCGCTTTTAGAGGTTTAATACTCCTGACGTGGGGATAATCTTCTTTTATGCCTTGATAACCTTTATCAAGATAGGTGTATCTTTTCTTTCTACTAGAGTAATATAATTTTTGTCTGAGTTTGTTCTTTGGGCAAGGAAGTTGTTGCTCTATGACATCAATAACGAATTCTAAGATTTCAGGATAATTATCTTTTATTTGCTCTAAGGGAAAAATTTGTCTTGGGGGTAATTTAGGCAATCTAAACACTAAGGAGACTAACCACTCTAATCTTCTAATCAGTCTATAAATATTTGCTTGGTCTAAAACAAATAGATACCTTAACAATTCATAAGTAGGGTATATCTTATAAAAGATGAAGAGTAATAACAAGTTATCTTCTAAGGTCTTAAGTTTGTATTGCTTGCCTCCACCAATTGCTCTTTTCCCACCTTCTTGGGAGAGCTTTTTTATCTCTATAGATTCCCCAAGAGGAGCTATTTTCCTGGCCAATCCACCAAACTTTTCTATACTTAAACCGATAAAACGATTAAAAACCACAGGTTTAATTCTTCCATATTGCATATATCTCTTTTTTTAAAAAGTAAGTTTTTAAGGATTGATTTGAAAGCCCCAAAAAATCTGCTCTTAGAGATATTTTCGCATAAAATAAACTGCTACGCAAGAAGTTTAATATATTGCTAAAATGCTTTCTCCCGCTTTTACGTGCATTCCCTCTTTCACTTTTATGCCTAATGAGTCTATATGAGGAACCAATAAATCTACCTGTGAACCCATCTGAATTAAACCAATTCTTTCCCCTTTTTCTACATAATCTCCTTCTCTTTTCCAACATATAATTTTATTAACATATTCATCTGCTATCTGAACAACACATATAGGTATTTCTCCTTCTATAAATATCGTATTTCTTTCATTCCTAAAAAGATATAAAGGATCCTGAGGTAAAAGTCTTTTCTTTTTTAACAAATTATTTATAGTAAGCTTCACCATACTAAAATTCTTAGTGGTGCTAAAGTAAAATATTTTCCTAATAGTCCCTGAAATGGGAGCTCTATTAATATGAACATCCCAAAGGCTCATAAATATTCCTATAATATATCCTCTCTTAAAAATATCGTTTAAATTAAGTTTAGTAATTTCTTCTAAAGGAATTTCCTTTTTATTCTTGGTACTTATAGGTATAATCCCCTCCTCAATCCTCTTTATATAAATGATAACTCCATCAGCACGTGAAACTATATTTTTCCCCGTTGGAATTAATCTTTCAGGATCTCTAAAGAAATAAAAAAACCGCCACCACCCTATTAAAGCTAACAAAACTATTAATAAAATAATAAATACTACGTTAATTATTTACTAAATAAATATAAATTAGGAATTAACACAAAAAACCTTTTTTTCCAAAAAACCAATAAAGTGTTACCTTATCTCTATTTTAATCTTAATGTGGTCTCAAAAAAATCATTTACTTTCTTATCATCTGACCAAGAGATACTTTTCTCTTCATAAATTAGGCTTGGATAACTTTTTAAATCTTCTTTAAGAACAGAAGTTTCTATATCATATTTTGCACGAGGAGCAAACTTTTTTACTATATTTAAAAGCACCTCTTCATCTTTTAAAGAAATTTTTTGTCTTTTATCCATAGAAGGGTAGACATTTTCATTTTTAGAAACAATTGCATAAAGCAAAGGGTTAGCTGTACAAAAAACAAAATATATCACATCTAACCATCGCCAAAATTTCCATATACAATAGTGTTTTTTTTCAAGAATATATTTAATACATATACAATTCATAAATTTACATAATCCTTTTCTTGAATCATAAGGATGAACTACTGTGGCTCTTAAATAAAGTGTATTCTTTTCTTCATAATTTACTATAGAAAAACTCCTCAACTCCCCATTTTTATAAGCCAATCCTATAACATCTGCTGAATAAACCCACTCCTCTATTAACTTACCACCTTCTCCCCAACTTTTTATCATTAAATCTCTCATTTCTCCTATTATTTTAGTAATACTCTCATTTGTCTTCGTATGATAATTGGGAATTAATTTTATCTGAAATTCCTCACTCTTAAAGGATTTAGTATACACCATCTTCATCTAATTTATCCAATATTATTTCATTTTTCTCTTTTTCGGGGTAACTCTATATAGAAGGTTGTCCCTTTATTATACTCAGATTCAAACCATATCCTACCTTTGTGGTTCTCCTCTATTAGCCTCTTAGCTACATACATACCTATCCCCGTCCCTGACTTTATCTTACTTAGTGGCTTATACGAACTCTTGGTAGTAAAAAATGGCGCAAATATCTTTAATTTGTCCTCTCCCTTTATACCTATTCCATTATCCCTTATCTCTATTATTACACTGCTAATCTGACCATTAACAATTATCTTTATCTTACCCTTGTAATTAGACTTCTCCTCTTCCTTCAACCCCTCGTATTTCGCCTCTATCGCCTCATATGCATTATCTAATAAGTTATACAATACCTCGGTTATCTGCACCTTTATACCATATAAATTATCTACCCTTATATCCTCC
>JAMWDA010000110.1 GCA_023818995.1 Candidatus Omnitrophota bacterium | reverse complement strand
TTTACCCATTTTTAAATCTAAAATAGTATATCCCCAAGGAGGCTCCATTCCCAGATTTTAATTTTCTTATCTCATTGAATTAGACAAAGTTAGAAAAATTTAAGCTTAATTTTTGGGTAATGTCCAGTTTGGGAATGGAGAGAGGCATCCGTTACTGAGCCTTTCCCTCCTGAAGAGGAAAGTTAATTGTCCTCATTAAATTTTATAGTAGGAGATGTGCGATTTTAAGCACTAAATTCAGCTTCCTCAACAAATTACCCTAAAGTATTCAAGGTTAAAAAGCTATTTCTCCCAATGATTTTAATTATGACCATCTTTATTTTAATTTAAATCTTTAAAAGGATAAATAATGCTTGAAACATTGTTTATAAAATGTTATAAAAATAATCTAAAGGTAAATAAGATGGTTAATAAGATTTTGATCATTAATCCCTTTGGGATAGGTGATGTATTATTTACTACACCATTAATAAGAGCGATTAAAGAATTCTCCCCAGAAACATTTTTAGGTTATTGGTGTAACGAGAGAGTAAGCCCTATTTTGATAAATAACCCTTTTATAGATAGAATTTTTCCTTTAGCGAGAGGAGATTTAAAAAAAATTTTTGAAAATAGGAAGTTTAAAGGAATAAAAAAAGCATTTGATTTATTTTTTACAATAAAAAAAGAGAAATTTGATTTAGCAATTGATTTTTCTTTAGATTATCGGTATAGTTTAATTTGTAAATTGTGTGGTATTAGAAGAAGATTGGGTTTTAATTATAAAAATAGGAATAGGTTTTTAACGGAAAAAATTGATATCGATGGCTATAAGGATAAACATGTAGTAGATTATTATTTGATAATCTTGAAGTTTCTAAATTTCCCTTTGCCTGAGAACCCAAGATTGGAGATTTTTATCCCTGAGGAAGAAAAGTTATGGGTGGATGAATTTTTAAAAAATAATAATATAAGAGAAAATGATTTATTAATTGGAATAGCTCCTGCTGGTGGTGCTAGTTGGGGAAGAGATGCTTTTTATCTACATTGGCCGATAGAAAATTTTATTTCGCTATGTGAAAGTATCATAAAGAAAAATATTGGTAGAATAATTATCTTGGGTAATTTTGATGAAAAATTAATTTGTGAAAAAATAGAAGATAAATTAAAGGGGAAAATTTTAAATACTGCTGGCCAGCTTAGTTTAAACAAGTTTTTGGCTTTATTGAGTAGATTAAATGTTTTAGTGTGTAATGATGCAGGCCCTTTACATATGGGAGTAGGTTTAGGCATAAAAACAGTTTGTATATGTGGTCCAGTAGATGAAAAAGTTTATGGCCCCTATCCTTTGAATCAAAACCATCGGGTTATAAAGAAAGACTTTACCTGCAGACCTTGTTATAAAAAATTTAGATTTTCAAGTTGTCAATATAATTTAGATTGCCTAAGGAGTATAGGGGTAGAAGAGGTTTTTTCAGCGATTATTAGTTTACTTTACAAATCAAGTTGAACCTTAAATGTAAACTAACATGGAAGAGTTTGAATCCTACTCATACAGAGATAAAATTATTAAAGCAGGAGAGATTTACCATATCACTCAACGTTCTCCCGGAAGCGAACAGTTATTTGTAGAAGATAACGATTATTTAACTATGCTTTCTTTATTAAAGGATTGGTATCGAGAGTTTAAATTAGATATACTCGCTTTTTGTTTGATGCCTAACCATTATCATCTTCTTCTAAAGATTAATTTGCCTAATCTTTCGGAGGCAATGCATTCTTTAAATACTTCCTACGCGGTAAGATTTAATCTAAAATATCAAAGAAAGGGACATGTATTCTGTGGTGTGTATAGAGCCTTTTTATGTAGAGATGACGTACATCTTATTGGAAGTTCAATCTATATCCATATGAATCCTCAGAAGGCAAAATTAGTAGAAAACGCTTTAGATTATAAGTGGTCATCCTTAAAAACATATGTTTGCTCTAAAATTAAAAGTTTTATAAGAAATGATCTTATTTTGGGAATAATAGATAATAATATAGAAAGAGCATCTCAAATTTATAGAAAGATGATGAGTAACTATTCAAATATTGATTATAAGAATATAATAGAAAATCCTCGCGTAGTAATTGATTTTTCGAAATCGATATTTAAGAGTTTATTAAATATCTTTAACAAACGAATCAACGGAAGTTTTATTTTCCATGAGTTGGAACGGGATGAGATGATAGAGGAATTTAAGAAAAAGAAAAGAAAAAATACTATAGAGGAGAAGAAAGCGGCTATTTATTTAATTAATCAGCTAAAAATGCGAGGTTTTAATATAAGTGCGATGGCTAATATTTTAAGTGTAAGTCGTCAGACAATATATAAGTTTACAAATTAAGTTGAACCTCAAATGTAAACTTGCTTAAAAAGTAGTGGATTGGCTGGGTAGATGAAATAATTGTGGTAGATGATGAGAGCACAGATAGAACAGATTGCTTAAGAGAAGGAAGCCAAAGTGTTTAAACGAAAATTTGTAGTAGCTTTTTTATAGCCTTTATCAGATTATACGTTATCTTAAAGTAAAGAGAATTGTTATTATAAAAAAGGAATTTTTATAAATAAATTTTTCGTAAATTTAACAATTTGACAAAACTATATAGATTTGATATAGTTTTTCTGTGCGAAAGATATTATTAATTATTATTAGTGGTTTGTTTTTTTCCTTACCGGTTTACTCTTTTTGGATATGGTCACCGAAAACAGGTAAATGGAAAAATCCTAATTATACTCCTTACGGAGGACCTTCTCTACATTTAGAGAGAGGGATGAGATATTTTTCTGATAAGATGTATAAACGCGCCTTAGTAGAGTTTAGAAAAATTATTACTTATTACCCCGATGCTAAGGAAGCTCCTGAAGCACAATTTTATATAGGTAAATGTTTTGAAGAGTTAAATCAACCTTATCAGGCTTTTATGGAGTATCAAAAACTTATAACTACTTACCCAAATAGTCCAAGAGTTCAAGAAGCAATAAAATCTCAGTATGATATAGGAGAGTTTTTTATTGATACTAAGGATAAAAAAGTATTTGGGTTGCCCATGGATTGGTTAAAAGGTTACCCTTCCATAGAGATATTCAAAAAGATTGCCGAAACATCACCTGCTTCTGAGTTTGCCGCAAAATCTTTATATAGATTGGGAACATTTTTAATGAGTTTATCCCGTTACGATGAGGCAAAGGATTATTTTCAAAAGCTTTTGGATAATCATCCTCAAAACGAATTGGTTGATTCTGCCAAATATCAGTTAGCTGTATGTATTTCTAAGATGTCTTTAAGTTCCGATTACGACATAAGTGATGCCAAAGAGGCTATAAGCAATTTGGAAAAAATCATACATAAAAATTCTGAAGCTGAGATATCAACTGAGGCCACAAAAGAATTAGCTATGTTAAGGGAGAAGGAGGCACGTAAAAAATTTTATACTGCTGAATTTTACGAGAAACAACGTAAGTTCTCAAGCGCATATATATATTATAATATCGTTATAGAAAATTACCCTGATACTTCTTGGGCTAAAGTTGCTAAAGAGAGAAGAGAATATTTAAAGAGTAAATTACAATGATTAAAAAATTAATTTGGTTGTTTTTATTGCTACTTATCAGTTGTGGTTATACTACACAGATGTATTTATATAGAGGAAAGAGCATATATATAAAACCTGTGGTTAATAATGTAAATATTACCAGAGAAGATAGAACTTACTCTTCTTATTCTCCTTACCCTTTACTTTTAGATAAAGAGTTAACCAACGCCATAATTACAAGATTCAATATAGATGGGCATCTTAAAGTAGTTAGTGGCGAGGGGGGAGTTTTAAGGTTAGAGACTTATATAAATAATTATGAGAAAGAGGCTTTAAGATATACTGATACAGACGATGTAAGTGAGCAAAGATTACGTTTATATGTTAAGATTGTTCTGTTTGATTCCCAAAATAATATTATAAAAGAAAAAAATATTGTAGGTGAGACATCTTATTTCCTCTCAGGAAATTTAGCTAAAAGCGAAGCTAATGCTTGTTTAGACCTTGTAGAGGATACAGCGAGAAGAATAGTTGAGATGTTAATCGAAGAATGGTAGATGTTAAAAAGAGAGTTTTCTTAATTACAGGGGCAGATTTTTTTTATCGCAAACGGGTATTAGATAGTATTAAATTAAGAGTGGTGGGAGATAAATATTCTCCCTTTAATACAATTGTAATTTATAGTAAAGATGTTGAAGAAAATAAACTAAAGGAGACACTTCTTAATTTACCTCTTATAGATAACAGAGTTTTTATTTTTAAAGAGGCAGATAAATTAAATAAACAATTAAAAGACTTCCTATTTAATAATTTAGATAAGTTAGTAAGTAACAATTACCTGATTTTTGAGATAGAAGTTGATTATTTTTACCTTAAAGATTATCTTACTAAAGATAATTTCTTTGGCTACCTCTTAAGAAATGCCCAGCTTATTAAAACAGGTTCGTTTGAAGAGAATTTTTCTATAAGTAGATTTATGAGGATGTTGAAAATAAACAATCTTGAAGGAGCTTTTTATACTATAGAGAAGATATTTGAAGATAATAAGAATTCGGAAGTTTTAGGCATGCAGATACTTGGTGCGATATGTAGAGAATTTTCTTATATAAATGATCCTTGGGAAAAGGAGAAGTTTTTTAATGTTATTTGGGAGACAGAGAGGGCGTTAAAAGAAGGTAGAATAGAACCTCTTTTAGCTTTAGAAAGATTGATAATAAAGATATTAAAAATTAAGGGTTAAGAGGAGAGGTGGGTTGTTGTTCTTTATTTTCTATAGGCTTTTGTAGAGGTTTATTGAGAATTTTTGCCAATCTACTTTTCTGTCGATTAGCTTTGTTTTTGTGAATTATTTTCTTAGAACAAGCTTTATCCAAAACTTTATATACATTATTTAATAATTTTTTTGCCGATTCCCGCTCATTACTTTCTACGGCTTTTTTAAAAGATTTGATTACTTTCTTAATCTCTTCCTTTACAAGTAGATTTCTCTTTCTTCTTTTTAGATTTTTTCTTAAATCTTCTTTAGCGGATTTCCTTTGAGGCATAATTTTTCTCCTTTTATAATAAGTTTACATTAAAGCAATTTTATATCAGAATAATCCGATTATGTCAAGGTTTTTGTTATCCTTTGTTGTTGCAACATAAAAAGTCAAGATTTTTGCAAAATAGAAATGTCATCTTTTTGAAAGAAATTTTTCTAAAGTAATCTCTCTTTGTTTATTGTATT
>JAMWDA010000109.1 GCA_023818995.1 Candidatus Omnitrophota bacterium | reverse complement strand
GTAGCGAACAAATTAGCCCATATTATTTGGGCAGTATTAAAGTATAAAGAGAACTATAAATCCAAAAAAGAAAATATACTCCCAGGCAAGCCCGGTAGATTTTTTTCTGGGCAAAACTTATAGAGCCCGTTAAAATGATTGGGAAGCCTGGGAGCGAATCAATAGACCTTGTTCTAATAAGGACGAAGAGATGAATGGTTAAACCCAATTAAAGTGATTGACAAGGAGTAGGTTTTCAGAGATGATATAAATATATTAATAAATTTAAAAGTTAAATTTTTCTATTGAAAGATAAGACTATTTATTTAAAGGGATTTTATATAGAGGAAAAGCTATAGAGATGATTAATAGAATAATTAAGAAATGCAAGCATGGTGTTTTCCCTATTAACTGTGATGTTAAACAAATTATCACCATTTCTTGGGGGAGGTGAGTTATGTATCATAAATCGAAATTTAGACCAAAAATCACGATGGTTACTTTAAATCCTGAACAAGCAGTTTTACAGTGTAATTGTTATTTCGGATATATTAATAATGCTGTTGAAAATATATCTATGGAGCCGGCAGATACTACGTGTTGTTATTTTAAGATGGAGGGTACAGTCAATAATTGTCGTAAACAATCGGGTCCCTCTGCCAGTTCGTAATTTGAAGACTACTGAGTTAATTATTGGAGTCCTATTAATAACTTGAGTACAATAATTTTATTAATCATAGAGGTGAAACTATTAAAGATATACTGTGCCCAATTTGTTAAGATAGATTTTAGTAATGAGGAGTAAATGCTCTTTCTCATATAGTTTTTTATCTCCTATTCAATATCGAGAGTTGATTCCTAAATTTTTCTGATGTACGTGAGATTATTCTCTTCCTAAGCATATACGCTTTTTGTTAACATTGATATTAAACCGATGCTTTAAGTATGTTCAGATATATGTTCTTCTATTAACTTCTACTCTTTCTTAGATAGTTTATTACATTCAAAGATCAAATGTCCTTTAGTTTGTAGTTCATTTGACCAATAAGGAAACAGACTCTTGGTTATTTACTAAGAGTATTTTTATTTTAGTTTTTGTGTCTCATTTACGGTATTTCATTGTCCCCCTCTTTAAATAATTAAATAAAATATTTTGATTTTTGTTTATTAGATGATAAAAAATATTTCTCTTCAAATTTTCAGACGTAAAGATTTTCTAAGAGGGCATATTGAACTTACTTATCGGTGTAATTTTAATTGTGTGCACTGTTATTGTAAAGGTTTGGAAGATAAAGAAAAAGAGTTAAATGTTTTAGAGTGGAAACATATTTTAGATAAAATTTGGGAAGGAGGGTGTTTATATTTAGTTTTTAGCGGTGGTGAACCATTAATAAGGGAAGATTTTTTAGAGATTTATAGTTATGCTAAAAAGAAAGGCTTTATTGTAACTATTTTTACTAATGGTCAACTTTTTACTCAAAAGCTTATAAAATACCTTATAAAATATCCACCATCTAAAATAGAAATAACGTTACCAGCTATTACAAATCATACATACGAATCAATAACCAAAGTTTCAGCTCGCATTAATGATATAGTTGGTGTAATAAAGGATTTGAAGAGACGCGGTTTTTTTGTATGTTTAAAGACTCCTATATTACGGCAGAATCAAAATGAAATTTTAAGAATAGGGAAGTTTAGCGAAGAAATATTAAGTAAGAAAAAAGGTGTGTGTATTTTCAGATATGATTTAATGATATTTCCACGTTTAAATGGTGATATAACTCCACTTAAATATAGAATTTCTCCAGAGGCACATATATGGTTTATAAAGCAACGTTGGAGTAAATTCTTTATGTTTCCAGATTATGATTTCTCATTTTTATCTTTAGAGAGAGATAAAAAATATTTATATCAATGCAATATTTGGAGAGAATATTTTTTTATAAATCCCTCTGGAGAACTTAGGTTTTGTCTTCTTTCTAATAAATTTGGTGGCAATTTGTTAAATAATTCTTTTAGAAAATGTTTTTATGAGTGGATTCCTAATCTTCTTTATGAAGAGTTTAGAACCAATTCTAAATGTAAAGAGTGCCAATTAAGGTCTGTATGTTACTGGTGTCCTTCAAGAGCTTATTTAGAAGTAGGTAATGAAGAGGGACATGTTAAATATTATTGTAACTTAGCTAAAAAGATACGAGAATCAATAAATGATATAAAGTTAATTGCATGATAAAGAGTTCTAAAGAAAAACTCCCACCACCAAGAGTTGTATTTTTGACTGTTACAGATGAGTGTAATCTTAGATGTAAAATGTGTGGGGTTTGGATGAGAAAAAAGATAAGAGATAAAGATGATAATAAACATTTAGAGTATAGAGAATTTATTAATATACTTAACGAAATTAAGTGGTGGGGAGGTGTACAATATATTGCTTTTGATACGATAGGAGAACCTTTTCTTAACCCTTCATTTATAAAATTAGTGAGATATGCTAATAAATTAGGTTTTAAAACTAACACTGTAACTAATGGTACTTTGATTAATGAGAGTTTAGCAAAGGATATAATCTTTTCAGGTCTTAACTCACTTTTAGTCTCACTCGATGGACCTACGGCGGCTATTCATGATAAAATAAGAGGAGTAAGAGGAAGTTTTGATAAAGTTATTAAATCTATTTATTATATTCATAGGTTACAAAAACGGTACCGAATAGATAGTCCAGCTATAGGGGTTATGAGTGTGATTTCTAAGAAAAACATCGATTATATTGATGTAATGGCAGATCTATTAAAAAAAATAGGGGTAAATTATATAAGGTTTGTATATGTATCTTTAGTAGATAGAACAGTTGTAAAAGATATTTATTTAAAGGTTGGTAGGAATATTGTGAATACAAAACGTTTTGAATTATCTTTTCCTGATCTATACATTAAAGAAGATCAATCTATTAAATTAATCAAAAAGATAGTGTGTTTGGAGGAAAAATGTAGAGCTTATGGAATTAGATTAAATTTTTCTTTAAATATAAAAGGTTATCATCAAGAGTGTAATATGCTGTGGAATAGTATTTTCCTTGATGTTTTTGGTAATGTTTATCCTTGTCCTATGATGGATACGGGAGACTGGTTGGGTAATGTTAGATACCAGTTATTAGATGATATTTGGAATTCCCAGTCATATTATATATTACGACAGTTAATCTATAAAAGGAATAAAAAGAATATAGATATAGAACTCTGTAAAAGGTGTTGTTTATTTTCAGAAATTAAATATCATGGATAATTTTCTAGGCTCGATTGATTTTCTTCCTTTTCAAAGAGATGTGAGAGTTTCTAAAGATAATATGGTGTATGGGGCATGGATTGCTTCTCAAAGTTTTTATAGAGCTTTGTTGAAATATGGAACTTTTAAAGAATACCATTTTTTTGTTAATGGGAAAAGAGAAATAGATGATTTTAAAGAGTGTCTGGGAAGAGCGAGTATCCGTACAGATAGGGTAAGGGTGATAGCTATTGATAAATTAAAATATCTAAAAAGAATAAACTATATTGTGTTCTTTACTACGGGAACCAGTCTTTCTCAATTGTCCTTTCTACGAGAATATGTGAAGAAATATTCTCCTCTATGTGGTATGGCTTTCGAGACACTGAGCTATCCTCGTCAAATAAAAGATGTTTTTTTAAATAATATTATTTCAGAGATACATTATTTTGATACTATTATTTGTAATAGTAGGGGTGTATATAAGTATGTACAAAAATTAAATAAATTACTTTCTAATTCCTTTTATAAAAAATTTGGATTATCCTTAAAATATTGTGGTAGAATTGATTATTTACCTTTTGGTATAGATACTACAGAATATAATTTAATTGATAAAACGATGGCGAAAAAAAGATTAGGTTTACCTATGGATAAACTTATAATTCTCTACTTTGGCAGGTTCTCTATTTATGATAAAGCGGACTTAGACCCTTTATTGATAGTTTTTAAAGAGATAGTATCTAAAGAAAAAAATATTTTACTACTCTTAAGTGGAGTAAATATGCAAGGTAATTATGGATTTAAGGTTAAAAACCTTGCTAGAGAATTAGGTATATTATCTAATGTAAAATTTATCTTTAATGTAAAAAATAAGGATATTGTGTATTCAGCAAGTGATATATTTGTTTCTCCCGTGGATAATATTCAGGAATCCTTTGGGCTTACAATATTAGAAGCAATGGCTTTTGGATTGCCTACGGTTGTTTCTGATTGGAATGGATATAAAGATACAGTAATTCATGGTAAGACAGGTTTTCTCATCCCTACATATTGGATAAATTGTTATAAAAACTCATTTGATGGTTTATTATGGGATTATGGTTGGCAGAGAGAGCACCTTTATTTATCACAATCTGTATGTGTTGATATTAAAAAGATGAAAGAGTACTTAACAATTTTGGTTGGGAATAAAAATTTGCGTCTATTATTTGGTAATAATGCTAAAAATATAATTAAGGAAAAGTATGACTGGCAAGTTTTGATCCCTTTATACGAAAGACTGTGGATACATCTATCGGAATTAGCTAAAAGTAGCAAAATTATTTCTCATAGGAGAAATCTTTTTGTTCCTGAATATTTTTTTTCTTTCTCTCATTACCCTACTCACATTTTAGATAGTGAAACAAAATTTATACTTACTAATAGAGGTAGAATGTTTCTAAAAACAAAGGTTTTTTCTAGCATTATAATACCTCAAGAGTTATCTTGTATAATCTCAATTAGAATTATTTTTTTTATACTTAATTTTCTATACGAAAAGAGAATGGGTGATATAAAGGAGATTGTAGCTTATACAAAGAAAGTTTTTAAAGATGTTTCTACAGGAGACATTAGGTATAATATAATGTGGCTATTTAAAAAGGGTTTTATAAGTTTTTTTCAGAATAAATAATAACATTGAGGTTTAGGTAGGTATTATTTATTTTTTGCTGGAAAAGCGTTAGAAGAATGATAAGATTATGACGATTTTATTTACATACGAATATAAGCAAACCATTATCAATGATTGTTTGCGATATTCATGTTATTTAAAATAGAGTTAGAGAATTTTTATAATGGTTTTTATAGGGGGAACTCTTTATATAAAAGAGTGTTAAATAAAGATTATTCTATTTTCTGGCAAAATATTCATAGAATTGCGAAGAATAAAAGAATTCTTTTGCGTGTAATGTTTGAACTGACTTATCGGTGCAATTTTTATTGTCGGCATTGCTATGTTCCTTTAAATTATAGGAGTTACGGTGAACTTAAAACCAAAGAAGTAT
>JAMWDA010000108.1 GCA_023818995.1 Candidatus Omnitrophota bacterium | reverse complement strand
TAATAATAAGGCCATAAAGGAGTTAGAGAGCTGTCTTCCTTGCTTGAAAAAGAGCGTTTGACATAAAGATATTTTAACACATTATTAACCAAATTCACCTTAGTATATCTAAGGTGAAGATTATACGAGGAGATAATTATGGGAGAAAGAATTGCTATAGTATTGGGAAGTAAATCTGATTTAGAGAGATTAAAGGATAGCTTAGAGTTAATAGAACGATTGGGTATTCCTTATATATTAGAGATTATCTCTGCTCATCGCCAACCTGAGGAGCTAAGAGATTTCTGTAGAAAGTTAGAGAAGAGAGGGATAAAAGTGGTTGTTGCTTGTGCAGGATTAGCTTGCGCTTTACCCGGGTTTATTGCTTCCTATGTGAAGATACCCGTGATCGGTGTTCCTTTAGAAGGAGGAGTTTTGGATGGTTTGGATAGTCTTTTATCTATAGTGCAAGTTCCTAAAGGTGTAGGATTAGTAAGTAGTGGAATAGGTAAGAGAGGGTTCTTAAATGCCATAATTTTCTCTTTGGAGATTCTTTCTTTACTTGATAGAAGTTATTATTCAAAGTTATCTAAACTTATAAGAGAGTTGAACAGATGAAGAGGGTTGAGATTAATCCTTGTAATATAGATATGGCAATAGTGAAAGAGTGCGCTTTAGTTCTTAAATCAGGAGGGATTGTGGCACTACCTACGGAGACAGTTTACGGTTTGGGCGTTGTTTACGATAATAAAAAAGCAGTGGAAAGGTTGTATAAGATAAAGAATAGACCATTGGATAGACCGTTTACTTTATGTTTAGAGAGTAGAGATAAAGCACTTGATTATTTTTCTCTTATGCCACCTTTCGCTTACCGGATAATAGAGAAATTCTGGCCAGGACCATTAACAGTTGTGTTTTATTCTAAGGATTCCTCAGAGAAAATTGGGATAAGGATTCCTTCCCATAATGTTCTTAACTTAATTCTTAGAGAACTAAATACACCTATATATTTATCTTCTGCTAATAAGAGTGGGGAGAGAGAAGCGGTGAGTGCTAAAGAGATAGAGGATAGATTTGTGGAAGAAGTTGATCTTATAGTAGATGCTGGGCAAGTTACTTTTTTTCAACCATCTACAGTGGTGGATATAACTTATCATCCTTTTAGAGTATTGAGAGAGGGAGTAATTACCAATAGTGATCTTATGAATATACTATTTAAGAAAAGGATAGTGTTCGTATGTACGGGTAATACTTGTCGTTCACCTATGGCAGAGTATATTTTGAAGAAGAGTATTTATCGCAAAGCTCCTTATCTTTGTGATAGATACGAGATAATTTCAAGGGGAATTATACCTTTGGAAGGTGAGCCAGCAAATTATGAGACCTTGAGAGTTTTAGGGGAGAAGGAGGATATAGATGGTAGTAGCCATCGTTCTAAAAAGATCGATAGGTATACTATCCTTTCTAGTGACCTTATCTTTGTGATGGAAGAGATGCATAAAGATTATATTGTGAAATTAGAGCCTACAGCCGAGTCAAGAGTTTTTCCTCTACGTAAGTTTATGCCACCGGGAAAAGAAGCGGATATTTTCGATCCTATTGGTAAACCTTACGAGATATACGAAAGAGTTTATCACCTCTTGAAAGATGCTATAGATGAACTCTTAGATTGGTTATGTTAGGATTAAAATTTTGTTTATTGCCGTATTTTTTAAATATATGAAAAGTGGTATAATAAAGATATTTTGAAATATTAAGTAAGAAGTTTATTTATAGAGATAAGTGAGAAGCAAATTAAAAGCTTAAATTTTAAAGTAAACTCAAAACCAAAATCTCCTATGAGGATTGCGGTAGCTAGTGACCATAGAGGATTTAAGTTAAAGAAAATTCTTATCAATTATTTGAAAGATAAAGGTATGGAGACTGTTGATTTTGGGACTTACTCCTTAGAGCCTTGCGATTATCCTGATTTGGTTTATCCGGCGGTAAAGGCAGTAGAAGAAAGAAAAGTAGAACGAGCAATAGTTATCTGCTATAGTGGCATAGGTAGTTCTATTGTAGCTAATCGAATTAGAGGGATAAGAGCAGCTTTGGTTTTAAATACGAAGATGGCTGTTCTCTCAAGAAAGCATAACGATAGCAATGTTTTAGTTCTTGGGGCAGGTTTTATTAAACAGGAGGAAGCAAAAAAGATAGTAAATAAGTGGTTTAGTACAGATTTTGAAGGTGGACGGCATCTAAGAAGATTAAAAAAGATTGGAGAGATAGAGGAGAAAGAGAATGTTTGAGGAGTTAAGAAAAGTAGACCCTTTAGCATGGGAGAGTATTAAAAAAGAAATCCAAAGACAGAGAGAGCAGATAGAACTTATCGCCAGTGAAAATTTTGCTCCTTTAGCTGTATTAGAAGCTTGCGGAACACCATTAACAAATAAGTATGCCGAAGGGTATCCCAAGGCTCGTTGGTATGGTGGTTGTAATTATGTGGATGAGGTCGAAGAGTTAGCTCGTCAACGTGTTAAAGAGTTGTTTGGGGCAGAACATGCTAATGTTCAACCTCATTCAGGGACGCAGGCAAATATGGCTGTATTGATGGCAGTGTTGAATGCGGGAGATACTATAATGGCAATGGATTTAGCTTGTGGTGGACACCTTTCTCATGGGCATCCTTTAAATTTTACTGGTAAGTTTTATAAGGTTATCCCCTACGGCGTTAATAGATACACGGAACAGCTTGATTACGATGAGATAGAGTCTTTAGCTAAACAACATAAGCCAAAACTTATTATTGCCGGAGCTAGCGCTTATCCACGCATAATTGATTTTAAGAGATTTAGGGAAATTTGTAATAAAGTAGGAGCATATCTTATGGTGGATATGGCACATTTTGCCGGATTGGTAGCGGCTAAGATTCATCCTAATCCTTGTCTATATGCTGATTTCGTTACTTCTACTACTCATAAGACTTTACGTGGACCACGGGGAGGATTCATCCTTTGTAAAAAAGATTTTGCTAAAAAGATAGATACAGCTGTTTTCCCAGGTATACAGGGAGGCCCACTTATGCATATAATTGCGGGGAAAGCAGTTGGGTTTGGGTTAGCTTTACACCCTTCTTTTGTAGAGTATCAGAAAAATATTGTCAGTAACGCAAAGTATTTTGCTCAGTGTATGGAGGAGAAAGGTTACCGTATAGTGAGTGGTGGAACAGATACTCATCTTTTTCTCGTAGATTTAAGGCCTAAAGGGCTTACAGGTAAAAAGGTAGCATTGATCTTGGAAGAAGTTAATATAACGGTAAATAAAAATTTGATACCTTTTGATCCTCAACCCCCTATTGTGACTAGTGGTATTCGTATAGGGACACCAGCAATAACTACGCGGGGAATAGATAGAGAAGGGATAAAAGCTATAGCTGAGTTTATATCTTTAGCCTTGGATTACCAAGATAATTCTGAGGAGTTAGTTAGGATTAAAAGAGATGTAATAAATTTCATTATTAGGTATCCTCTCTATCGAGAGATAGAAAATATATGAGTAGACCGAGCTGGGATGAGTATTTTATGAAGGTAGCATATTTGGTAAGTGAAAGGTCAACTTGTTTAAGAAGAAGAGTAGGAGCGGTTTTAGTAAAAGATAAACGAATTTTAGCTACAGGTTACAATGGTGCTCCTTCAGGGATAGTTCATTGTGAAAAAAAAGGTTGTTTGAGAGATGAGCTTAATATTCCTTCCGGACAAAGACACGAACTTTGTAGAGGACTTCATGCTGAACAGAATGTTTTAGTTCAAGCCGCTCTTCATGGTGTTTCTACCAAAGATAGTGTGTTATATCTTACTTGTACTCCTTGTATCATATGTGCTAAAATGATTATCAATGCCGGGATAAGAGAGGTGATTTGTAAAGAATATTACCCTGATCCCATGGCTGAGGAATTATTTAAAGAAGCAGGTATTAGCTTAAGAATATTAACTGGTTAAAGATGAAGTGTCCTTACTGTAATTATAATCAGGATAAAGTAATAGATTCTCGGGAAACTATGGAGGGCACTTCGGTAAGGAGAAGAAGGGAGTGTATTAACTGCGGTAAAAGGTATACTACCTACGAGTATATAGAAAAAATACCCTTAATGGTTATAAAAAAAGATGGGCGAAGGGAACCTTTTAATCGGAGTAAAATCCTCTCAGGTTTACTTAAAGCTTGTGAAAAGCGACCTATAAGCATAGATAAACTGGAGAGTTTGGTTTCAGAAGTAGAAATGATATTACAGAAGAAGTTTGACCGAGAAGTAGAATCACGCTATATCGGAGAGTTAGTAATAGATAAGCTCTCTAAGTTGGATGATGTTGCCTATGTGAGATTTGCTTCTGTGTACCGTCAATTTAAAGATGTTAGCCAATTCGTTAAAGAGTCAAGAGAGATCTTAAGTAAGAGATTCCAATCTTCCTAAAGTAATTTGTGAGGATTAATTGCAATGATTGAAGTAGAATTATCAAAAATAATAATTGATGAGGAGAAGAGAGAGCAGATAATTGTTTTGAAGGATAAAAACGATACAAGAATTTTGCCTATCGTTATTGGTTTAAATGAAGCTTCAGCGATAAGGATACATTTAAGTGGGTTCGTTTCTCCCAGACCACTTACCCATGATCTTATGAAGTCTATCCTTGATAGTTTGGGAGCGAAAGTAGATAAAGTTGTTGTAGATAAATTAGTTGATGGCACTTTTCACGCCAAGTTATATATTCGTTCTAAAGATGATGAGATAAAGATAGTGGATGCGCGTCCATCAGATAGTGTAGCTTTAGCAGTAAGGATGAAATCACCTATTTTTGTAGAAGAGGGAGTTTTTGAGAAATTGACAAAAGGAGAGATTTAGTAAATTTTATATATAACACTTCATTTTAACCTCAAATATTTTGGAGTTTGTTCTTCCAAAAACTTAGCGTATAATCTATTTGGTTAGATATGTTACATGCCGATTTTGTCCATTTACATATTCATACACAGTACAGTCTTTTAGATGGAGCCTGCCATTTAGATAGACTAATCGAGAGAGCTACCCAGTATAAGTTGCCAGGATTGGCAATAACTGACCATGGGAATTTATTTGGAGCAATTAAATTTTATAGTCAGTGCATAAGCAAAGGTATAAAACCAATTATTGGTTGTGAGGTTTACGTTGCTCCTGAATCAAGATTTAAGAAAGATTATAAGCAATCCGAAGATTCCAATTATCACCTTATACTCTTGGCGAAAGATGAGGAGGGGTATAGGAATTTACTTAAGCTTACAAGCTTTGGTTATTTAGAGGGGTTCTATTATAAGCCGAGAATAGATAAAGAGTTGCTATCTCTTTATAATAAAGGGCTAATAGGATTA
>JAMWDA010000107.1 GCA_023818995.1 Candidatus Omnitrophota bacterium | reverse complement strand
GCACCAGAATGACCAACCAAAGCTATCTTCTCACCTTTACCAACTTTTAAGTTTATATTTTTTAAAACATAATCTTCATTTTCGTAAGCAAACCAAACATTCTCAAAAACTATCTTATCTTTAAAAACTCTAATATCTTTGGCATAAGGCAAATCTATAACTTTTGGTTTTTCCTCTAATATATCGTATATTCTTTCAGAGGCAGATAAAGCTTGTTGATTAATAGCGTGAACATTAGTCAACTTCTTAAGGGGATGAATTATTGACATTAAGGATGCAAGGAATAAACCAAATATACCAAATGATACCCTCCCTAAAATTATCTCTTTACCGATAATCCACAAAACTACCATAGCTCCTAATACACCTACAAACTCGGTAAAAGGAGTGAGCAAAATCATTCGTTTTGTGCTTTTTAATATAAACTTATAGTACTGGTAGTTTATATTCTTAAATCTTGCCAATTCATAATTTTCCCGACAAAAAATCTTTACGATATGTGCTCCTTGTATAGTCTCTGCCAACATAGAATTTAAATCTGCCATCTTCTTTTGCACCTCGCTGGTTAATTTCTTGATTTTTTTACTAATCCTAACGGCGGGTAAAACAATTAAGGGAAAAATAAGTAAAGAAATTAAAAAAAGTTTCCAAGATACGATGATAGCAAGATAAAAAGCTAATAATCCTAAAAAAAACGCTCTCATAGATTGATAAATAAGGTCAGTTAACCCATAAGAAAGAGCATTCATAATAAATCCCACATCGTTAGTAATTCGGGAAATCAACTCTCCTACTCGCTTCTTCACATAGAACTCTAAGGATAACTCTTGAAATTTAGCATACAACTTATTTCTTACATCCATAACCACTTTTTGCCCAATCACATTCATAAGATAGCTCTGGACAAATATAAATATCTCCTTGAAGAAAAAGATAACTACCGTAAAAATAACAATGTATTTTAATAAAAGCAGTTGTCCCAAAGAATTAATTTTATCTATCCAATGTCCTACGATAGGGGGCAAGTTGGGGGGAACGATTATCTGTTTATTAGCTAATATCCTATCAGCTAAAGGAACAATCATACTCAAAGTAATCCCATCAAAGATAGTAGATACTAACATACAGATAGTAGCAATAACAATTAACCCTTTACAGGGAAGAACAAATTTAAGAAGCTTGAGGTAATCTTTGATATACTTTTTCATAATCTCTAAATGGTTGATTTTACCACATCAATTGACTTTTCTCAAGATATTTGATACTATGAAAATATGAAATTAAACGTAGGAATAATCGGTTTAGGGAACATTGGTAATATCCACTATAAAATATACAAACAAATTAAAAATATAAATAAAATATATCTGGTGGATATTGACTACTCTAAAATAGCCAACTTAGAGGGAGAAAAATTTACCCACTACCAAGACATCTTAGATAAGATTAATTTAGTAAGTATCACTACTCCTACCTCTACTCATTTTGAAATAGCTAAATTTTTTTTAAGTAATGGTATAAACACCTTCGTAGAAAAACCTCTTACCAACAATATTAAGGAAGCAAAGGAATTACTCTCTATTGCTCAAAAGAAGCGTGTCCTTCTTTTCGTTGGCCACGTAGAAAGATACAATAGGGCGTACTTAGCAATAAAGAAAATTATTCATAAACCAAAATTTATAGAGTGTCATCGTTTAAGTATATTTCCCTATCGTTCTTTAGATATCAGTGTTGTTTTGGACCTAATGATTCACGATTTAGATATAATCCTTGATATAGTAAAAGATAAGGTTAAGAAAATAGAAGCTAAAGGAGTAAACGTTTTATCTTCTACAACTGATATTGCTAATGCACGCATTACTTTTGAAAAAGGTTGTGTGGCAAACATAACCTCCTCAAGAATATCAGCAAAAAAAGAGAGAAAAATAAGAGTATTTCTCCCTAACTGTTACGTATCTTTAGACTATGCCGAACAGAAAGTGGAGATATACAGGAAAAGTAAAAACCGGATAATAAAGGAAACTATCCCCATAAAAAAGGGAGAACCACTTAAAATAGAAATTACAGATTTTATAAAGATGGTAAAAACAAAACATTTTGCTTTGGATAGCGCAGAAAGAGCTCTCAAAGCCTTAGAATTAGCACTAAGTGTGCAGAGAATAATAGAAAAAGATAGCTAAACTGTGATGAAAAATATAATAATCGTTGCCGGCGACCGTTCAGGAGATATATACGGAGGTTTACTAAGCAAAAAGTTGAATAAAATCTTTCCTAATAAACTAAGAATATACTCCTTGGGAGGAGATTCCTTAAAAGAAAATTCTATTCAAATCGTTAACCTAACAAAATACTCTGTATCGGGGATATTTGAAGTCTTACTCTCACTAAAAAAAATCTTAGATATTTTTAGCTACGCTTTAAAAAAAATAGATAGAATAAAACCGGATTTAATTATCCTTATAGATTTTCCTGATTTTAATCTACGTTTAGCCAAAAAGATTAACAAAAAGTATCCTATAATTTATTACGTTAGCCCTCAGGTATGGGCTTGGCGAAAATCACGCATCGAGATTCTAAGAAAATACGTAGATAGATTAGTAGTTATTTTTGAATTTGAAAAAGATTTTTACTTAAAAGAAGGTATTGAAGCCCTTTACTTTGGACATCCCCTTTTAGAGATCATTCCTGAACAGAAAGCCCAAACCAAAAAAATAATAACCTTTCTACCAGGCTCGAGAAAGAATGAAATAAAAAGACATTTACCTTTAATGGTAGAAACAAAAAACATTTTAAAAAGAGCACTACCCGATTACAATTTCTATGTATTAAAAACAACTAACGTAGAAAAAAACTTCTATTACCAATTCATAGATAAAGATTTAACTCTTAAAGAGCACTCTTACGATAGCATAGCGGAATCCGAATTCGTAGTTACCTCTTCAGGAACATCTACTTTAGAGATTGCTCTTTTAGGGATACCATTTGCAATCATCTATAAACTAAATTTTTTCTCTTGGCTAATTTTGAAAAATCTTATATCAACAAAGAATATTGGTTTGGTTAACATCGTGGGTAAGAAAAGAATTGTAGAAGAATTTATTCAATATAAAGCTAACGCCAATAATATAGCAAACTATACTCTGAAAATTATAAAGGATAAACATCTCTACAAAGGGATTCAGAGTGAACTAATCAAAATTAGAAATTATCTTTTACCTACTGAAGCAACGGAAAGTCTTGCTAAATATATAGGTGAGTTCTTAAAACTTAATTCTTCTTAATAAAATTGTATATATTAAGAATTGCTGCGGGAGTAATTCCACTAATTCTTATCGCTTCCCCTAAAGTTAATGGTCTAAACTTATTCAATTTCTCTACCACCTCTTTAGAGAGCGAAGGGACCTTACTAAAATCTAATTTTTGAGGTATCTTTATGCGATCAAAATTATCTATCTCCCTAACGAAAGCCATCTCCCTACGCATAAATCCTTCATACTTTATCTCTATCTCCACCTCTCTCTTTATATCCTCTATATTGGGGAAAGAAGAGTTTAAATTACTACCATTTAAGTATGGTTCAATATCTTTATAATCTATCTTTGGTCTCTTCAGAATATCAAACAAACTCATACGTTTACCTTCAAATAATACTTTTGTGCTTTTTAATTTTTTTATCTGAGTATCAATTTTCTCTTTCTTCTCCAAAATCAACTTATACTCATCTTTACTTATCAACCCGTATCTAAATCCAATGGGAGCTAATCTTATGTCAGCGTTACTCTCTCTCAAAGATACTCTAAACTCACATCGAGAAGTAAACATCCTATAAGGCTCATCTGTGCCTTTGGTAGTCAAATCGTCAATTAAAACACCTATGTAAGAATTATGGCGTGTAAGAATAAAAGGAGCTTTTCTATGAACCTTTAACCCAGCATTTATTCCGGCAACTATTCCTTGCGCGGCCGCTTCTTCATAACCGGTTGTCCCATTTACCTGCCCAGCAAAATATAATCCCTCCACTAACTTTGACTCTAAAGTTGAGTAAAGTTGTCTGGTATCTATTAAACCATGTTCTATACCGTATCCCGGCCTTAAAATCCGTGTATTTTCCAACCCCTCTATGGTATGAATAAACTCTTCTTGAACATCGAAAGGTAAAGATGTAGATATTCCGTTAGGATAAATTTCCACAGAATCTCTTCCTTCTGGCTCTAAGAATATTTGATGTCTTTCTTTATCAGAAAATTTAACCACCTTATCCTCTAAAGAAGGACAATACCTTACTCCTTGAGATTTTATTTTACCCGTATAAAGCGGTGAACGATTAAGATTTTTTAGAATTACCTTATGAGTTTTACTATTGGTATAGGTAATAAAACAACTCATTTGCTCTTTGATTGGTTGAGTAGTAGAAAAGGAAAATGGCTTGGTATCTAATTCAGGAGGTTGCTCAATGGTTTTAGAGAAATTTATAGTGCGCCTATCCAAACGTGCGCACGTTCCTGTTTTAAAATGCTTGGTGATAAACCCTAACTTGTTTATACTATCAAACAACTCATCACTTGATTCCTCGTATAGACGACCACCGGGGAAACTGGTCAATCCAATATGTATTGTGCTCTTAAGGAATGTTCCTGCACAAACAATTACTGTCTTACCATAAAAAACCTCACCAAAATTTGTTTCTACCCCTATAACCTTTTTATTCTTTACCAATATTTTCTTTACTTTAGCCTGTAATATTCTTATATTTTCAGACTTCTCTAAAATTGACCTGGCTATATTAGGATACAAGAACCTATCCACCTGAGCACGTGTTGCCCATACAGCTTTACCCTTGCTTCTATTAAGTATACGGAAACCAAGTGCACATCTATCGGTTATTCTGCCAATAATTCCTCCCAAAGCATCTACTTCCCTCACCAAGTTACCCTTAGCTACTCCTCCCACTGCGGGATTACAGGAAAGTTTCCCTATACCATTGATGTCTATAGTAATAAGCAAAACGCTACAACCCATCTTTGCAGAACTCCAAGCTGCCTCTATACCCGAATGGCCACCACCAATAACTATTACATCATACTTCATTGTAAAGTCTCTCTACTATCTCAGGCTCCTTTACTACTACCACAGAACAAGGAGCCTCCCTAAATATTCTTTCTCCCTCATCGTAAAAAACCTCTTTCCTCGACAAAGCTTCTCGTAAATTACCCATAACCAGAAGTTCGGCGTTTACCTCCCTTATCTTCTTAACTATCTGGTCATGAACTATACCTCTCAAAATAAACTGCTCGCAAGGAACATTTTTACTTTCTGCCATCTTCTTAATCTTATCCAAAAATCGCCTACCCTGAACTTCCAATTCTTCTTCGTATT
>JAMWDA010000106.1 GCA_023818995.1 Candidatus Omnitrophota bacterium | reverse complement strand
CCTTTGTCCACTTCGTAAGTGTACACTGTAGTGTCCACTTCGTAAGTGGACAAAGGGGTAATTTAATTTATTTCCTCTCCTATCTCTTTTTTGATAAACTCTGCAAGCGAATTAGCTATATCTTCTATTTCCCTTTGCTGACTACCTTCTACCATTATACGTGCAAGTGGTTCCGTACCTGAATACCTAACCAAAATCCTACCATTACTACCCAATTTAGATTCGTAATGAGAAAGTACCTCCTCAAAGCCCTGAATAGACGAAAAAGGCACTTTATCTTTAACTCTTACATTTACTAAAATCTGAGGGAATTTCTCCATACAAGAAGCAAGTTCACTTAAAGGCTTCCCCGATTCCTTCATAACTTTTAATATTTGTAAAGCAGTCAACATACCATCAGGTGTAGGTAAATAATCTAAAAAAACTATATGACCTGATTGTTCTCCTCCTAATTTAAGACCATTTTTTATAATTTCTTCTAATACGTACTTGTCTCCTACCTTAGTTAAAATCACTCTACCACCGTGTTTTTCTATTGCAATCTTTAACCCTAAATTGCTCATTACTGTCCCTACAATTGTATTATTGGGAAGGCTATTGTTCTTTAGAAAGTTAATGCCAACAATTGCTAAAATGTAATCCCCATCAAGGATATTACCTTTCTCATCAATAGCTATCACTCTATCACCATCACCATCAAAAGCAAAACCAACATCTGCTTCTTTTGCTAAGACTAAATCTCTTAAAGAGTTAGGGGCAACCGCTCCTCCTACATTTATCTTCTCGCCTGAAGGTGTATCGTGTAAGGGATAAACTTTGGCATTTAACTGTGTAAATAAATCTTTTGCAAAAAATGACGTCGACCCATTGGCACAATCTAAACAAACAACTAAATTATCTAATGTAACTTTGCCAATGGTAGACTTTAGAAAAACCATATAACGCAAAATATCTTCACCCAATTTATACACATCACCTTTCCTATCGTTAGAAAGATCATAATTGTGAATTAAATGTGTAAATATTACTCCCTCTATCCATTTCTCATCTTGCGAAGATAACTTTTGGCCTAAATGATTAAAGAATTTTATCCCGTTCTCTGTAGCCTTGTTATGGGAAGCTGAAATCATTACCCCTAAGTCTGCTTTTAGTTCTCGTGTAAAGAAAGCTAATCCCGGCGTGGTAATCGTGCCTGTTAGAAACACATCTATCCCATAAGAAGTTAATGAATCTACAAAAATAGTCTCTATCCAATCGCCACTTAGACGGGTATCTTTGCCTATTACTACCTTACCTTTAAACTCTCCTTTTCTATAAGCAATAAAACGAGCGACACTATAACCTATCTTAGAGATCATCCCCTGAGTTAAAGGATACTCTCCCGGTGTTCCTCTTATTCCATCGGTACCAAAAAGTTCACCATTTTTCAATACTTTATCCATAACTAACAGCCCTTCCTTTCTTTATTTTATTGCACCCGGGCGGGTGTAATAGTGGTAATAGTAATTATAACCATACAAGTCGGGTATATAATAATCTGTCTGAACAAGCACACAACCGATTATTTTAACTTGTGAAGATTCTAATAAAGCTTTTGCTCTCTCTACTAAGTTAACACGTGTCCGATGAGCCTGAATAACTAAAACCACTCCGTCAGTTTGTTTACCTACAACAACAGCGTCGCTAAAGGGGATTAAAGGAGGAGTATCTATTACTACATAGGTAAATGGTTCTGTTCTTATCTGCTCAAAAATATCAACCATTCTTTTAGAACTCAGTAGTTCTAAAGGAGAAACTATATTTTTACCAGAGGGTATAACAAATAAATTTTTAATTGCCGTAGGATGAAGCGCTACACTGTAATCATAACCTTTTATTAACAATTCAGCTAAGCCAGGTGTAGAAGGAAGATTAAAAAGTTTATGTATAGAACCTCTTCTCAAATCACAATCAATAAGTAGTACCTTGCTCTCTATATCTTTAGCCAAGGCTACAGCTAAATTAGCCGAGGTAATACTTTTACCTTCATTATCTATGGCACTTGTAATAGCAAAAATTTTAGGTTCTTTAATAGAACGATTTGTAGCTAAGCTAAGATTGGAATCGCTCTTTTTATTATTCCATAAGTAAGTTTTTATATTTGTGCGCAATATCCGATATTGTTCAGCAATGGGTGAAGAGTAATCAAAGTAAGTCACTATTCGGGAATCTATCCCTGTAGAATCCGTAGCTTTAGCTACATATTCTACATTGAATTTGAGTATATTTTTAATCTTCTCTAATAAAGATAGTTCTCCATCACGTTTCTCTTTAGACGAATTATCTATCTCTACATATTTTTCCAAATCTTCTTCTTTATCTTTGATTTCTGTAGTAACTACTTCATTAGAAATCTTTTTCTCTCTTTCTTCCATAACTTTTTTTAAAGCATCGCTAATTTTTCCCATATTAAACCCTCCCTTCTATTTATTTCCCCTATAGTTTATTCCACCCGGCGGGTGGAATATAGGTAGTCTATAATCCCATATCGGATGCAGACTCATCAATTATATATTTATTAATGGTAGGAACCTCTTTAATAAATCCTGTAAGTAAAGCACGGTCACATAAGGTGTTAATTTTTCTTGGTGTCCCTTGAGAATAGAAGTAAATCTTCTCTACCGCTTCATCATCAAAAATAACCTTTCCATTAGCTCCCGCTAATTTTAATCTATGATTAATATAATTTTTTGTCTCCTCTTTGTCTAAGGGCAAAATATGATAGTAAACAGCTATCCTTTGCCTTAACTGTTCCATCTCTTTTTTCTTTAATTTATCCCGTAATTCCGGCTGACCTAAAAGAATAACTTGAATAAGTTTTTCCTTCTCTGTCTCCAAATTAGAAAGCATACGCACCTCTTCCAAAGCACTAATGCTTAAATTCTGTGCCTCATCAATAATAACTACTACATTTATTCCTAAAGAAATCTGCTCTATAAGGAATTTATTTAATAAACTCATAAGTTTTATCTTTGAAGCATTATCCCTAAAAGGAACCTCAAATTCATCCAAAATTGCCATAATTATCTGTTTAGGTGTAAGATGGGTATTGGTAATAAGAGCAATCTTTGTCCCCCTAACTAAACGTTTAAGTAAAACATGCCAAACCGTGGTTTTACCCGAACCTATCTCTCCTGTAATGACCACAAACCCTTTCCTCTCTATGATGGCGAAAATAAGGCTATTCAAAGCTTCCTCATGTTTTTCACTGGGAAAGAAAAATTTAGTATCTGGTGTAACATTAAATGGCTTCTCGTTTAATCCATAAAATTTCTCGTACATATAATTATCCTTAAGATATTAATTTCTTAATGGTTATTAATAACAAAGAAATTACTATTGTTGACACGAATACAATAGAAAGAATAATAAAATTTTTGTGTATACGTTTACGCCTTAAGGCAATATCTTCCTCGGTGACTATCTTAGAAATATTACCTAAAATAGGTTGGGTAAAAATACTTTTCAGTTCGTCTTCACTATTAATTGAGGAATCCGTATACTCTCTAAGATATACAAATCCTACTCCTATAAATCCTCCTAACATTAACCCTAATAGATTAATTTTTATCTTGTTAGGGCTTACCGGTAAAAGAGGTAGTCTGGCTGGTTCAACGATACGAAATTTTGTGCGATTATCTGAGTTATCTAAACTTTCCGTAATGCGTGCTGTCTCAAGTCTTTCTAAAAGCATAGCATATATCCTCTCATTCATCGCTTTATCACGCGTTATCCTGGCTAACTCTTCCTGTTGACGAGGGAAAGAATCAGAAATGCTAACATAAGTCTTAGGGTCAACTCCTACTTTTTTAGCTACCTCTTCAATATAACGTTTACGCTCTTCCTTAAGAGTAGCTATACGGGATTTTATTGATTTAACTCTTGGATGTTCGTCGGTGCAATCTATAGATAACATAACTAAATCTGCCTCCAAATTGGCAATCTCTTGATTTAAACGAGATAAGGTTACACCTGTAGGAGAAGAATCTTCTACCCCAACTGCATTACCTGTCCCATAAACTTCTTTTAAACCGGGATTATTACCTAAACCGTAAATTTCCTTGAATTCCCTTAACTGTTTTTCTGATTCTTCTAATTTATTTTTATAAATATTTAGCTGGTCGGTAATGAAATCAACTGCTGATTTGGTATCTACCATTTGAGACGAAATGTTGCGATTAATAATAATATCACAGAGAGTATTTACTAAATCCTGCGTTTTTTTAGGATCTTCTCCGCGGTAAACAATAGAGATAACCTCGTTAGAATGCATCTTTAGAATAATATCATCCCTTAACTTAGCTATAAGTCTTTCTAACATTATGGGATTATCTATACCCTTACTTAAACCAAGCCTCTCTACAAGTTGAAATAATCTCGGCCAGGAAAGTATCTCTGTCTTTAGAGTATTTAATCTAGCCGCTACAGTAGTAGTTACAGCAAGGTCTTTTAATAAAGGGTTAACGATACTTTTCTCCTCTACGAGGATTATTGCCCTTGCCTCATAAATCTTAGGTAGAAATAATAAAGAAAAAAGTGAAGCAATATAAACTACTAAAAGAGGAATAATAAAGAACCATTTTCTTCTTAAGATAATTGTTAAATAATAATTAAGATTAAATACTTTCTTTTTATCTACCATATCCTACCCCTCTTCAACCTGATGTCCACTTCGTAAGTGGACAATGGTTTTTATCTATTGCCATATTCACTAACTAATGCCTCCACAGCAGCGCTACGACTAATCGGCGAAAGAAGATTAGTTAAAGCTCTATTAATCTCACTGGGAACTGTAGAGGGAACGACCACTAAATCCCCAGAAGTCAATATTAGGTCATCTTTGAGTTTACCTAAATAAAGAAGTTTATATATGTCAACCTTTCTATAAATAGGCTTATTAACATCAGGTTTAATTACATATACTCTCCTCAATGCTGCATTGGGTGTGGGTAAACCAGCCATAATGAGCGCTTCTCTTAAAGTTGTGTAGTTACCATATAAAGTATACTTATTGGGTTTATATACCTCTCCTAAAACATATATGTATTTACTCTTGTAAGCAATAATAGAAATACTTACCTCAGGAATCTTTATGTAACGTTCTAATTCTTTAGTAATTATCTCCTTTAACTCCTCTTTAGTTAACCCCTCAGCTCTAATGTCCCCTACAAATCTATATTGAATATTACCATCTGGACCAATAACGAATTGTCCGCTAAATTCCGGTTGTTCTCGCACATCTATTTGAACGACATCATTTTTCCCTAAAGTGTAGTTTGTACTTTCTATCAGGGAAGCATCTTCTCTTACCACTGGTTCTTCTTTCTCTGCCGTTTTACCAAAAATTAGATTTGTTCCTTCAACCTTATTTTGACAGAAGCCACTAGATAAAAAAATAGATAAAAAAATC
>JAMWDA010000105.1 GCA_023818995.1 Candidatus Omnitrophota bacterium | reverse complement strand
AAGGTTGGAGGAAGAGATAAGAAGAACAAAAGAAGGTTGTGTGGTAGTGATTGATTTTTTAGAGATAGGAGCAATTGATTATTCCTGTGCAGATGAGATTTTTGCTCGGCTAATTCTTAATCTTCAACATAGGGATTATGGCGATAAATTCGTTATTTTCAAAAATCTTTCTCCCCATCATAAAGAGAATATCCACATAGTTTTAGAAAAAAAAGATTTAGCTGTTTTAATTGTGGAGGGAAATAGCTGGACAGTTTTAGGTTCTCTGGATAACTATCTTTTGCAGACATTAAAAACAATTATGGAAGAAGGTAAACTCTCTTCTTCTGAGTTATCTTCACGTATGAATTTGGCCCTTAATACGGCGAGTATGCGTTTAGGTAATTTAAGCAAGCTAAGGTTAGTTAGAAAGAAAAACTCTATAAATAGCTCGGGAAAAAGATATTTTGTTTATGAGTCAATAATTAATAATTAAAAGGAGTGATTTTGGGCTTGACAAATTTAAAATTATGGTGTATATCTAAATTAGATAAAAAAGGAGAATTGATGGCTGGACCGCAGTGCGGAAGCGTTTCTTCTGCCGAACGACAGAGGCAGGATAAAAAAAGAAGTATTTTTTTTGTTAAGAGAGCAACTCATTAAGAGAGTTGCTTTTTATTTTTATGGGAGATATTTTTCCCCAAAATCAAATTCTGGAAATATTAGGAAAGAGTTTACAAGGAACATCTTTAAGACATAGAGTTTTATCTAACAATATTGCTAATGTTGATACCCCTCAATTTAAACGTTCGGATGTAGATTTTAACCAAACTTTAAAAAGAATTATTGGAGAAAAGAATAACGATTTACAAATTAGCCCGGTTAAAACGCATCCTAAACACATTTCTATTAAAGAAACCTCCCAGTTTACTTTTCCTGTAATTAAAGATTTTACTTCTTCTTATCGCAAAGATGGTAATAACGTAGATATTGAAAGAGAAATGGTGGAAATTAACAAAAATTCCCTTATGTATAACTCTATAGTTAATTTACTTAATAATGAGTTCTTTATTTTAAGATATGCTATTGAGGAAGGCAGGAGGTGAAAATGAGTTTCTTGGGATTTGATATAATTGCTTCTGGACTCACCGCTCAAAGATTGAGGATGGATGTTATTTCTTCTAATATCGCCAATGCCAATACTACACGGACACCCGAAGGTGGGCCTTACAAAAGGAAAATAGTTGTCTTTCAAGAGAAGTTGAGAGGATTAATTAGCCCCCCCTTTTCTCAAGATGTTTCTATAGGAGGGGTAAGAGTGGTAGGAATATACGATAGTAAAGAGTCTCCCCTCTTGGTTTATCAACCCGATCATCCTGATGCTGATGAAAATGGTTATGTAGCTATGCCTAATATTAATATCGTTAGTGAAATGACGGATATGATTTCTGCTACTCGTGCTTACGAGGCAAATATTAATGTTCTTAACCTGTCTCGTTCTATGTTCTTGAGAGCTTTGGATATTATAAGAGTTTAATGAGGAGGAGGTTTTATTATGGTGAGTAAAATAGATACCGTTGTTCCTTCCTTATCATTGAAAGAAGTATACGAGCTCGCTCGTAAAGAGATTCTTAATAAAGATTCTTCTAATGTTTCTTTTTGGGATATACTAAAAGATAGTATCAATAAAATTGATAATGATTTTTCTCAAGCAGATAAAGCAGTTAAAGATTACCTTTTAGGGAAAACAGAATTGCACGATGTTTTAATTACTGTAGAAAAAGTTAATTTAGAATTTCGTTTAGCTGTGCAGATACATAATAAATTAATAGAGGCCTATCAAGAAATTATGCGAATGCAGATATAATTTTTAAATTCTAAGCAAAAAATGTTAGAGAGGATAAAAGATAGAGGTTTAAGGAAATTAAATTATGGGTAATTTTTTATTACAACTCCAATCACAATTCCAGAAATATTGGCAGAGTTTATCTTCTCCTCAAAAAATACTAGTAATTTTTCTTTCTGGTTTAATAATAGCTTCTTTAGTAACTATTACTTTTTGGGCTACTAAACCCGAGTATGCTGTATTGTTCTCTAATCTTTCACCCCAGGATGCTTCTGTAATCGTAAATAAATTAAAAGACACAAAGGTTCCCTATAGATTTACTCATAATGGAGATACTATTCTTGTTCCTCGTCGCAATGTTTATGAGTTAAGAATAGCATTAGCAGGAGAGGGTTTGCCTCAGGGTGGAGGAGTTGGTTTTGAGATCTTTGATAAGAGTTTCTTTGGTATGACCGAGTTTACCCAAAAGTTAAATTTTCAACGAGCACTTCAGGGAGAATTAGAAAGAACGATTAGGCAAATATCCGGAGTAGAGGGAGTAAGGGTGCATTTAGTTTTTCCCAAAGAGGAGTTGTTTATTGAAAAAGAAAAAGAACCATCGGCAAGTGTTCTTATAAAGATGGCACCAGGAGCAAGTTTAAATAAATCTCAGGTAAGAGCAATTTTAAATTTAGTAAAAACAAGTGTAGAAGGTTTAAAATCAGAAAATATATCTATAATAGATACAAGAGGTAATATCCTTTCTGATGTATTAGAAGAGGAGATTTCTTTTGCTGGGTCTCTAAATGAAGCTTTTCAGTTGAAAAGAAAAATAGAGAAGGATATTCAGGAAGAGGTAAGATTGTTGTTAGAAAAAATTGTAGGTCCTGGTAAGGTTGCTGTCAAAGTTAATGTTGAACTAGATTTAAGCCGTCAAGAGACCACTAAAGAGGAATACTCACCTATAGTAGAAGGTAAAAAGGGCATAGTAAGAAGTGAACAGAAAAGAACAGAATCTTTTAAAGGTTCAGGGACATCTGCTGAAGGTGTTCCCGGAGTGGAAAGTAATGTTTATGGTATACCCGGCTATGCTCAGAGTAGTGCCTCTTCTCAAGGTTCAGATTATACTAAGGATGATACGGTGATTAACTATGAGATTAATAAAAGTATATCTCACATTCTTTCTGTGCCTGGTAAGATTGAGCGATTCACCATTTCCGTTCTATTAGATGGTGATTATCCTCTTCAAATGTTAGAGACGATTCGTCAGGTAGTAGCATCTGGGGTGGGGTTACAGGAAGCCAGAGGAGATGAAATAGTAGTAGAGAGTTTTCGTTTCGATAAGTCTTATATGGAGGAGGAGAAGAAAGAATATGAAAGATTAGCTAAGATAGAATTAAAGAATAACATTATTAAATCAGTAGTTATTGGATTTGTATGTTTGATAATTTTCCTTTTTACTCTTTCTATGATTAGACACGCTCATATAGTTAGAACAGCTACTTTAAAAATAAAAGAGACACAGGAAAAAGTAGTTCCACCACCTACGGCTGTTTCTCCACCTCCTGTAGAACCAAAAGTTAAAGAAGAAATTCTTTCGGAAAAGGAAAGGGAGGACCTTAAGAATGAAATAAGAGAGATTGCTCGTAGTGAGCCGGAAAAGATAGCAAAGGTTATAAAAACAATGGTTAGTGGGGGATAGTTATGCCGGAAGTTGCTATAGATAACTATAAGAAAGTAGCGATTCTTTTAGTTGCTTTAGGTATAGATGTTGCTGCTCAGGTATTTAAGTATTTAGATGAACGGGAGATAGAGCTTATTTCTAAAGAGATTGCCCATTTAGAGACAGTGGATAAAAGTCTTCTTAACGAGATTATTCTTGAGTTCTATGAGAAACTTCTCTCTTTAGCCAGTGCTGAGGGAGGTATGGAGTATTTAAAAGAGGTTTTAGAGAGAGCTTTAGGGCCATCTAAAACTATGGGAATTATAAGACATCTTTCTGATGTTCAACCATTTTCCTTTTTGGAGAATGCTTCCGCTTCTCAGATAGCTGATTTTTTAAGTGCCGAAGACCCTCAAGTAATTGCTCTGGTTTTATCTTATCTTACTCCTACCCAAGCATCAGCAGTTTTCTCTCAGTTTACGGAGGAGTTGAGAAAACAGATAGCGCTTAAAATGGTTTCTCTCAAAGAAGTTCATCGTGAAGTCATAGACAATACACATAGAGCATTGGAAAGAGTAATGGCAAGTAAAGAGAAAAGTGTATCTCAGATAATTTCTTTTGAGGGCACAGGGATAAAGAATTTAGCTAATATCCTTAATGCTGCCCCTCACCAGATAGAGAAAGGCGTGTTAGATCACCTGAAGAGTGTTGATTCTGAATTAGCCGAGGAGGTTAGAAAGAATATGTTTCTTTTTGAAGATTTGGTCTCTTTAGATGATGTATCTTTACAGAAAGTTTTAAGACAAGTTGATATGCGAGATTTAACTTTGGCATTAAAGATGTCTGAAGAGAAACTAAAGGAAAAAATTTTTAATAATCTTTCGGAAAGGGTAAGAGAGATATGTAAGGAAGAGTTACAGTATTTAGGTCCGGTAAGACTGCGGCAAGTAGAGGAAGCACAGCAGAAGATAATCAATATTGTAAGAAAATTAGAGGCGACAGGAGAGGTAGTTATCCCTCGTAAAGGGGAAGAAGAAGAGTTCGTATAATGGGCATTATAAAGAAAGGAAATATATGGCAGAAAGCTTCTCTAAAGGAGTTATGTTGGGAGGACCTTTTTACAGGCAAAATTGATAATTCTCAGAATAAAGAGATTGATTTGACAGATAAAAAGTTAGATTCTTCAGATAAAAAGTTAGAAGAGGAAACTTTAAAAAAAGAAATTATTAAAGAAGCAGAGGAATCGGTAAAAAAGATAATTGAGCAAGCAAAAGTTGAGGCACAAAAGATAAAGACAGAGGCTTTTAAACAAGCTTTAGAAGAGGCAAAAAAAGAAGCTGAGCGTCAAGCAGAAGCTAAGTATAAGGAGCTATGGGAAAAAGAAATAGTAAAATTAAGGAGTTTATTAGAAACCATTCGTCAATCTTATAATGAGATAGTGAAGAAAACAGAGATTTCTTTAGTAAAGCTTTCTTTAAGTATTGCTAAAAAGATAATTAAAGAAGAGAGCGAGAAAAATAAAGATGTAGTAATAACTATGGTTAAAGAGGGGCTCTCAAGAGTATTAGAAAAAACCAATATTAAGGTAAGAGTTAATCCCGAACAATTACCTATCGTTTACGATTATAGAGGAGGGTTATTTTCTTCTCCTCAAGTAGAAGGTTATTTTGATATAATTGCTGACCCTACGATAAGTAAAGGTAGTTGCATAATAGAAACAGAAGTGGGAAGTGTTGATTTAAGGATAGAGAAACAATTTTCTGAGATTAGAAAGAATTTAATAGGAGAGCTTAATAATGATGAAGCTTGAAGAGGGGATAAATTTAGAGAAATATTCTAAAATATTAGAATCAGTTGACCCTGTAAAACTAAATGGTAGAGTAACGCAGGTTGTGGGTTTAGTTATAGAGTCTGATGGGCCGGCGGTTGCCATAGGAGAACTCTGTTATGTATATTCTAAAAAGATGAGTGTTCCTGTAAAAGCAGAAGTGG
>JAMWDA010000104.1 GCA_023818995.1 Candidatus Omnitrophota bacterium | reverse complement strand
ATTTCTAATAGACCTAATGAATTGTCCGGCGGTCAACAACAACGAGTAGCGATAGCGAGGGCATTGGTAAATGATCCCGAGATAATCTTAGCTGATGAGCCAACAGGCAATTTAGATACACAAAGGGGGAGAGAAATAATGGAAATATTAAAGAAATTACATAATAAGGGAACGAGTGTAGTTATAGTTACTCATGATCGTAATGTAGCCTCTTTTGCCGAGAGAATAATTTATATGCTGGATGGAAGGATAATAAAAGATACAAAAGGACTATCAAATACGCTTTCCTATTTTTCTATCTCACAAGAAAAGTTGAATAGAGATATAATAATTAGGAATAATATTTTTCAATCTATAAGTAATATCACTTTTAAGTTAAAGAATGACGCAAAGATAGGGATTAGTTATATTATACATAATAAAAGAAAAATCTTCCCTTCATTAATTGGTTTCATTATAGGAGTTAGTTCAACGTTTTCTGTGCTTTCTGTGGGTAATGGAGCGTATAGTAATATCTGTGATCTACTGGAGAATTGGGGAAAAGATTGGGTAATAGTTCGTACCCAAATAGGTGATAGAGGATTAAATAGACAGACAGTGAATAATATATTATCCAATTGTCCGGCAGTAAAATATGGAGCTCCTGTAGTGGAATATAATAATATATCCCTCCACTATAAAAATAAGTCTACGATAAGTTCTTTAAGGGGGAGTTTACCTATTTTTTTTGTAGTTCGTAACGATAAAGTAATTAGAGGTAGAGAATTTACTATAGAAGAGGTTAATAATTCTGAGAAAGTGGCAGTAATTGGACAAAAAGTTTTAGAAGATTTGTTTGGTGAAAAGGACCCTTTAGAAGAATTCATCTCCATAAAAGGTGTTAAAATCCGTGTTATTGGTGTTTTAAAGAGATATCCTATATTTGATAATTTTGATTTGAATAATCGTATTATATTACCTATCACTACTGTTTTAAAAAGAATACCTCTAAAATATGGGGAAGAACAAGGTAGAGGATATTATTTTAATGTTTTACATATACAAGCAGTAAATAGAGAGAAAGTTGAAGAGGCGGTAAAACAGATAGAGATGGTTATAAAGGGAACTCATAATTTGTCTGAAGAAGAATTTAAAAAACGATTTTTTATAGCGGATAACACAACATTTAAAGATATGGCTAAACAAATAGTTCGTATATTTACCGGCTTAGTTTCTACTTTTACAATTATTTCTTTAGTTGTGGCAAGTATTGGAGTAATGAATATAACTCTATTTTCTGTAATGAAACGTAAAAGAGAAATTGCTATAAAAAAAGCTATAGGAGCAATGAACATAGATATTTTAATGCAATTTATATTAGAGACATTGTTTATTTGTTTTATAGGTGGAATATTAGGGGGGGCAGGGGGAGTGATATTTTCTAATTGGATTAATCAATTTACAAATTGGAAGGTGGTCTTTAGTAAAGATTCTATTTTTATAATCTTGATATTAGTTACTATTTCTGGATTACTCTCGGCAATTTATCCTGCGTTAAAAGCAACGCAGGTTAATGTTATAGAGGTGTTAAGATATGAATAAAAGATACATAAAAGATAAGAAATATTAATTGTAATAAGCAACGATTATAGAATCTTTATCCTTATTGGCTTAAATTTATAAAAGTATGGATTATTTTGAAAAATATATAGAGATCTATGGAGAAAATTAAATTAGAAGATATTTTAGTTTCTTTAGAGCGAATAATTAGACCCGGGGATTTTACTTATCAATTTCTCCAAGGTATAGAAATGGATGCACCGCTTGTTGGGAATTTTATTAGCAAGTTATGCGAAATACAAGCAATGAGAAAAGAACCCACTGTAAAGAAAGAAATAGAAGATTCCTTATTAAAGATTTTTAATTTTCTTTACGAATGGAATCAGTCAATAGCTTTTGAAATGGAGAATGTCGTTTGTTCAAAAAGAGAATGGGAAGAAAACAACTTATTTCTATTAGCGGAAATAAACAAAGCAAAAAAAAATTTCTTAAAGGCTATTCATTATTTTGAACTTCTTTTCAGGAAGAGTTATTTATATAAATACAATAAAGAGGCACTTTTTTCTTTTACCCAATGTGTATTAGATAGCAATGATGAGAATCTATTAAGGAAAACTTTTCGATTTATTTCAGGTTTTATAAACGATGAAATAGATTATGTAACCGCTTTAACCTTTTCTCAGCTTTTTCGTGAAATGGTTAGACGATTACCAATATCAGATAGAATAAAGATTAAATTAGCTATTTTGGGAAGTTTTACTACTACCCAAATAGTTCCTGTGTTAGAACTTTTTTGTTTAAAGGAAAATATATATCCTGAGATATACGAAGCTCCATTTAATCAATATGAACAGGAAATTATTAATTCTAATTCCTCTTTATACAACTTTAAACCTGATATAGTAATTTTTGCCGTAACGTATAGAGATATTTTTGAGTATCCTCAGATAAGTGATGAGAATTCAATGGTTTTAGATAAGGTAAATCGTACGGTAGAAAGATGGATAAGTTTATGGCGGCTATGTAGAGATAAATTAGGGACAGTAATAATTCAACATAATTTTGATATTCCCGAGGAAGATTATTTTGGGAATATTTCCAGAGTATTATACCAGGCACGTCGTAGCTTCTTACATAAAGTTAATATTGCCTTAGCTGAAGCAGTTAAAGAAGGAGTGATTTTATTAGATTTTGATCATATTTCTGCATTATTTGGAAAAAGGAGATGGTTTAGTAATAAATACTGGTATTTCTCAAAGCAAGCTTTTAATCTGGACGCTATTCCTTTATTATGCTCTCATTACGTAGCCACAGTAAAAGCAATTAAGGGCTTAGCGAAAAAATGTTTAATTCTAGACTTAGATAATACATTGTGGGGAGGTGTTGTTGCTGATGAGGGGGTTGAAGAGATTAAAATTGGACAGGGGGATCCTATTGGAGAAGCTTTTCAAGATTTTCAAAGGTATTTAAAACAACTAAAAGAGAGAGGAGTTATTTTGTGTGTGGTGAGCAAGAATAATGAAAGTATAGCGAAAGAACCTTTTGTAAAACGTAAAGAAATGATATTAGGATTGGAAGACTTTGCAGTATTTATTGCAAATTGGGAGGATAAAGCACAAAATATTAAGAGGATTAGTAAGATTCTTAATCTTGGATTAGATTCTTTTGTATTTATTGATGATAGTCCTGTGGAAAGAGAAATGGTTCGTCAGAGTTTACCCGCTGTATGTGTTCCTGAGTTACCTAATGAACCTTGCGAATATAGGAGTTTTTTGGATAGGCAATTATATTTTGAAATGGCATTTTATTCAAAAGAAGATTTGAATAGAACTCAATTTTATCAAGCTAATTTGAAAAGAGAGGAATTAAAAGAGCAAATGCCAGATTTAATTACTTTCTATAAAAGTTTAGAGATGATAGCTAATATACTCCCTTTTTCTTTATCAAAATTGGGGCGAATTACTCAACTCGTTAATAAAACAAACCAGTTTAATTTAACGACTAAGAGATACAGTGAAGTTCAACTTAAAGAATTTATGGAGAATCCTAACATAGGAAGTTTTTATTTAGAATTAAAGGATAAATTTGGCGATAATGGATTAGTATCTATAATGATTATAAGAATTGAAAATGAGGAAGCTTTCATTGATACATGGCTTATGAGTTGTCGTGTATTTGGGAGGACTGTAGAGAATACATTTTTAGATTTTGTAGTAAATTGGTTAAAGGAAAAGCGGGTAAAAAAAATAAAAGGGCAATATATTCCTACACAAAAAAATGGTTATGTGAAAGATTTGTATGTTAAAATGGGATTCAAAAAGGTAAAGGAATTTGAGAATGGCGAATCTTTTTGGGAAGAGGAAATTGATAAGTTAAATATACCAGATGTGGGGTTCATAAGAGTAGTTACTGAGGATATAAAGTAATTTATAATGGGAAGAAATGTAAATAGGGACATTTTGAAGTAAAGGGTGCTTTTATCTTGTTTCGCAAAGCACTATTAAAGAAAGTTTGTTTTATGAATAAATTAAGAATTGTATTATTCTGATGGAGTTGGAGTGGGGTAGAAGATGAACCTATATTTAGAGAGTAAATTATACAGTTCGTATGCAGATTTTAATCGAGAATTAAGATTAAGAAAAGCAAGAATGGTTATTGCTATTCTGAATGCAAATATTGATTTGGCAAAATGTAATGTTCTTGATATTGGTACAGGTTCTGGTTTCTTGGCTTGGGAAATTAGTAAAATAAGTAGATCGGTTGTTAGCATAAATATATCTGATGAAAGAATTGTTAAAGATGGATATAAATTTATTATCGTTAGTGATGAAAGACTTCCCTTTAAGGATTTTAGTTTTGATGTTGTTATTTCTAATCATACTATTGAGCACTTGCCTAATCAGAAATTGCATCTTAACGAGATTCATAGAGTTCTTAAGGAGAATGGGTTATTATACTTAGCTACACCCAATAAATACACAATTACTGACCCTCATTATAAAATCCCATTTTTGGGTTATTTACCGTATAGTTTGAAAAAGTTTATTATAAGAAGATTTAAAAATAAGGAATTTGATACTTATCCTTTGGGATATAAAGATATTAAGAAACTTATAAATGGAAAGTTTGATTTACAAGATTTTACTTTGAGGGTTGTTAAAAATCCCTATAGGTATGAATTAGATGTTTTGCCAATATTAAAGCCTCTTTTGTTAATGACCCCTGAGGTGATATTAAGAATAGTTTTCTTTTTCATGCCTTCAATCATTGTGCTTCTTAAAAAAAAGAGATGTGATGATAGAAAAATATAGAATAAATAGATTTAAACCAGAAAATATATGAAAGTATGTGTATTGACCCATGTTTATCCTCGTTTTAAAGGAGATAATATACCTCCTTTTATAGAATTTATTTGTGAAAATATTCAGAAACAAGGAGTAGATGTCACAGTATTAGCCCCTTATGACATTTTATTTAATCGTCAAGCAAATGACCATAGGGTAAAAATTGTGCTATATAAATATATATATCCTTTGCAACTACATATTTTAGGATATTCAAGAACAATGTATGGGGATTTAAGGTTAAGAAGAATAGTATATTTCTTAGCTCCCTTTATGTTCTTCTTTGAGATATTAGCGATATTAAGAATTTATTTTAAAGAACGATTTGATATTATTCATGCTCATTGGATTTTACCTCATGGATTTATGGGAGCAATAGTTTCAAGGTTACTTAATATTCCCTTGATTATTACTTTACCTGGTTCAGGAGTTTTTCTTACGAAGCGAAATTTAATCTTTAGGAAGATGGGAAGATTTGCCGCCATCACGGCTAAATTAGTTACTTCTAAGAGCCCAGAATTTGAGAATTATTTGATTAATAATCTCGGTCTTTCCCCAGAAAGATTTAAACTAATTATTAATGGTGTAGAGCCACTTATCTTTCAGAATATTGATAAAAACTCAGTAGATTTTATAAAGAATAAATTGAATATAAGGGATTCGGATATAATAATTATTTCT
>JAMWDA010000103.1 GCA_023818995.1 Candidatus Omnitrophota bacterium | reverse complement strand
AGGTAAAAGTTAAAGTAGTTGCTACAGCGATTTGCCATAGTGATATTCATTTTATAAAAGGAGATTGGGGTGGAAGAACACCTTTTATAGCCGGACATGAAACTTCAGCGATAATAGAGGAAGTAGGAGAAGGAGTGGATTCTATAAAGGTAGGTGATAAAGTGGTAGTTAGTGTATTACGGTCCTGTGGAAGATGTAGATATTGTATAAAAGGTTTACCTCATCTTTGTGAAGAAGAGTTTCTTTTAGATAGAGGTACTCGTTTACATACAAAAGATGGTAAAGATATATATCAAGGGCTTTGGGTAGGAGGATTTGCTGAATATGTAGTGGTTCACCAATCACAGGTAGTAAAGATTCCCGAGGGAACTCCTTTAGATATAGCAGCTCTTTTAGGATGTGGAGTTATAACGGGAGTAGGAGCAGTTTTAAATACTGCTAAAGTTGAGACGGGTAATAGTGTAGCAGTAATAGGTGTAGGAGGAGTAGGTTTAAATGTGGTTCAGGGAGCAAAATTAGTGAATGCTTATCCTATTGTGGCTATGGATATTTTGGATAAAAAATTAGAGAGGTCAAGAGATTTTGGTGCAACACATACCATTAATATTAATTTTACCCATAATCTCAATAAAGAAATAAAAGATATAACCTCTGGTTGGGGAGTAGATTATGTATTTATTACCGTGGGGAATAGTGAAGCTATTACTAAAGGATGTGAGATAGTGAATAGGGGTGGGAAGATTATCATTGTAGGTGTTCCCAAACTTACTACTCAAGTAGCACTGAATGTTTTACCTATAGTTAAGGAAGAGCGTAAATTTATAGGTAGTTGGATGGGGTCGACTTGTTTAAAGATAGATATTCCTAAATTAATTAAACTATATCAAAGAGGTAATTTAAAGTTAGATGAATTAATTACTCACCGCTATCCTTTATCCCAAATAAACGATGCTATTAAAGAGGTAGAAGAAGGAGATGTCATAAGAAATTTAATTGTATTAGATTAAAGGTAATATTATGAAAACAATTAATAATACTATTTACCAGGGAAGATTAAATAATGGTCAGGAATATGGTAGTAGAGCGGAGTTAATAAGAATTTTATCTGATTATGCAGTGGATGTTAGGAAGAAAATTGTTGAACTTACAAATATTGCAGTGGGTGCACATATTGGTGGTAGTTTGTCCTGTGTGGAATTATTGATAGCACTTTATTTTTATGTATTGAATATAAAACCATCTAACCCCTATTGGGAAGAGAGGGATAGGTTTATTCTTAGTAAAGGACACTCAGCGCTTGCTTTTTTCCCTATTCTTGCTAAAGTAGGTTTTTTCCCTGAAGAGAAAATGAAAACTTTTAACCAATTAGATAGTGCTTTTGGAATGCATCCTGATATGCATAAAGTTCCAGGAGTAGAAGTAAGTACGGGTTCTTTAGGGCATGGGTTTTCTATTTTTTGTGAAAAAGGGATAATTTCTGATAGAGATATAGAACGGAGAGATGTCCTTAAATCTCAAGGTAATTGGATGAAAAGTTTTGATCCTGAAAAGAGGAATATGAGGGTAAAATTAAAGTTCTTGAGTGCTATTATCTTTTGTGTTCACTGGCACAGTTTAGAGTAGTGCCGAATTTTATAATAAGAATAATAGAGAAATTAGGTTTATTTTTTAATAATCTTAAGATTCTTTACAAGATTTGTTTATTAGCAAGATCTTTGGAGATGTTTCTTTTTGAAAGGAAGATAAAGAAAAGATTAAAAGTTTAAATGTGAAGAGCTCAAGTGAGATTATATAACCGGAACGTTTGTAATAAAAAGTATCTTAACGCCTCACAGATTTAATTTTATGTAAATTAGTATAGGCAAGAGGGGTTAATATGCAATTAGAGGAATTAGAGGGTTATCAAGGTATTAAAAAGTTTGCCGAAGTAAAAGGTGTTATGATTATGATTACTTCCGGATGTGATTGTTTGTGTCAACATTGTGGTATAGCATTGTATAAGAGTAAAGAGAGAGAGGAACTTTCTACGATAGAAATTAAAGAAAGGATATTAGATAGATTGAGTGATATAGGATTTAAAATGGTTTGTTTATTTGGGGGTGAACCAACATTACATAAAGATTTTTTGGAACTTCTTCAATATGCTACGAAGAAAGGACTTTATACACGGTTTGATACTAATGGACATAAATTAGCAGATATTGATTTTGCGAAAGAGATTAAAGATGCAGGTATAACTTTCCTTTTAGTTAGTATTGATAGCGCTGATGCGGAAACCCACGATAGATTTCGAGGATTTAAGGGCTCTTGGAGCAAAGCTATTCAAGCTATTAGGAATTGTGTAAAGTTAGGTATCCCTGTGGGAATTTCCACAGTAGTAACCAAGCAAAGTCTTAAGAAGGGGGATTTTAAGAAAATAATTCAACTTGGTAAAGATTTAGGAGTATTTAAGATAAGAGCACTTACTCCTATTATGATAGGAAGATGGTATCAGCAGGATATTAAACTTAGCGAGGAGGAAAAAAAAGAATTTTTCTCTTTATTAGAGCCTAATTTTGTTTTCTGGGAAGAATGGTGTGATGGAACTGTGCCTTTTGTGTGTTGTAGTATTACGCGGTGGTTTTTCTTTATCTCTTTATATGGAGATGTTCAACCTTGTTGTTACATACCTCTTAGTTTTGGGAATGTAAGAAATGAGAATCTAAAAGATATAGTAGAGAGGATGTGGTCTACATCTTATTTTAGTATTGAGAGAGCAAATATAAATAGATGTGATTGTCCAATGAATGATTCTTATATAAGGGAAAGATTGAAAAAAATGTTTGAGAAAACAAAAGTGTTCCCTGTAGAATACGATGAAAAGATTTTTAATTCTAAAGGATGATATTTTTAAGAGAACTTGTTAGATTATTATGAACACAGAATATAAATTACTTTTAAGTTATCCTATTACTAAGAAAAAAGTTTATGGGTATAACGAAGCTATGTTAGATGGTAGTTCCCAGAGATTCACCAAAGGACAAGGTATTTTTACACAAACTTCTCATACCCATTTACTTGCTTTACATATTATTGCTCAGAATTTAAGAGTTCCTTGTGTAGTTTTAGAAGCACCCACAGAAGAAGATTTTTGCGAAGAAGTTAAAAAAGGATATACCCATGTAGCCCTTCAAAGTTTTAGTATGCAGACAGAAGAGTTATTTGAGATGGCTCGTATAGCTAAACAGATTAATCCACAGATTAAAGTTATTGCTGGAGGTTATGGGATGGCCTCTGTTTACGATGCAATAGAAAATAACCCATCATTAAAGCCACTGATTGATTATTTTTGTGAAGGTGAGGGAATAGAATTTTGTAGAAAGCTTTTTGGCGAGGATACAAATGTTCCCATAGTTCAGTATCTTCCTTTAGTTAGTTCTTCTTATCCTTGGCTTGATTATTATAAAGAGGGCGATTGTGCTACAATTTTGGGTGGTTTAGGGTGCACTGGTTTATGTGAATTTTGTTATACTTCCCACACATTTAAAGGTCGTTATATTGAGGTGGCTAATGCCGAACAGATATTTAACACGATGAAGATGATTATGCGTAATAATCCCCAGTTAGATTCATTTATTATTTACGATGAGGATTTCCTCAAATATGAGAAAAAGGCACGACGTTTAGGGGAATTAATTCGTAATGATAAGGAATTTGGTTTACGAAAATTAAATTACTATTGTTTTGGAAGTAATAGGTCAATTGCTCAATACGATTTTGAAGAGTTAGTTTTGATGGGTATACAAATTCTTTTTGTAGGAGTAGAGTCATTTTACCCTGATATGTTAATTAGTAAAAATATTGAAGAAAAAAGAAGCGGTAGAGATATTAGAGAGACAATATGCGAGCTCCATAAACATGGTATATATACTTTGGGAGCAATAATATTTGGTTTTGACCACCATAACCGCCAGAATATCGTTGCTGAGAAAAGAGCATTTATTGAACTTGAAACAACCTGGTATCAGATAAATCTATTATGTGCTGGTCCGGGGACTGCTTTATGGGAACGGATGAAGAAGGAAGGCAGAGTTTATGAAGATTTTGATTATAGTATGGTGCATCATTATGGTGTTCCCTTGAAACACCCAAATTTTGAAAGATATGAGCTACTTGATTTTGTAGATAGAATGTATGGAGAAGTATATGAATTTGGGGGTCCGACAGTGTTAAGAATTTTAAATGTTTCTTTAAATGGATACGAATATTGTAAGAGATCAAAGAATCCTTTATTATACAATGATAAAGCACAGTACCATGAAAAAGCTTGTAAAGATGCTATTGTAATGATGAAAGCAGTTAAGACATATGCTCCCAATGGATTAGTAGTAAAAAAAGCTGAGGAAGCAGAGAGAAGATATAAGGAATATTTTGGTGAGTTGAGTTTGGAACGAAAAATATTATCTGAATATATTTATCGTCAAGCTTCTCGTGCTTGGGAGCACCGTCTTAGATTTCCCAATAAAGTTCCACGTGAAGCTCCTTTTAGAAGATATACCTATAATTCTGATACGCGTGCCCAATTAGAAAGAGGTCAGCGTCCTTACAAGGTAGAATATCCTGTTTGTTCTGAACATTATGAGAAATGTAAGGAAATAAAAGAGTATAACAAGAACCTCTTAGCTAAAATGTCTGAATTCCTTGAAAATAAAAAATCTGATAACGAAATTTTAGAATTTTATAGAAGGAATCTTAAAGACAGCGATTTGAGCAATTTTTAATATGAAAGAGAAACGGGAAATACTTAAGGAAGGGGAGAATGTATTTGAATGGAGGGTTTTCGCTTTTAGTAATGGGGATATAGTGGGAAGAATTTTCTTTGGAAGGCATTATTTTCCCCATAGCCAGACGGGTGTGTTTGGGGATTGTTGTCTTCTTTATAAAGATGAGAGTAGGAGATGGCACAGAGAATATTTACTCCACAACAATTTTCCTGATGAAATTATGAAGGTTGATTTGTATGACCCTAAAAAAGCCATAAAATTAATGTATGAAGATGCCAATAAAATTTTCAATTGTTCTTTGGAATATAGGAGGATTCAAAATATAACTTTCTTGCCCAAAAGGGAAACAGAGAATTTATTATGGCGTTCTCCTTTACCTTTTGCAGATGTGGTGGGTGAGGTTAGGATTGACGATTATCAAACACCCTTTAGAGGGATTGGGTTTATAGGTAATAACCTAATATCTTATCCCACGAAATTATTCCTACAAAATATTTTTGATAGTTCGTTCTGGTACTGGCATTTTTTTTCGAGTAAAAGAATTGGTGTTGTCTTAATATTAGGAATGGTCCAATCCAGTAGCTTTTTAGTAACGAAGATAGATAGGAGGTTATTTATCTTTAATTCTCATCAATTTGCGGTGAGTTTTTCTTGGGGCAATGAATGTAGTTATCCTGAAAAAAGTATTATAAAAGCTTTTAATGAAGAGGTTGAGATAGAAATTATTAACCAGAAAAAATATAGAGAGCCTTTACCACACAAATATTCACCTTATTTTCACTTTATTGATGTGGGAGGTTCGGTTAAG
>JAMWDA010000102.1 GCA_023818995.1 Candidatus Omnitrophota bacterium | reverse complement strand
CTGAAGAAGTGAAGTAGTTAATGGTGGTGGTGGTCTACGCAACACTTCCCTTTTAGTTATTTCTTTCACAAAGAATTTACCATTCTTTATTTCAGCAATTGCCTTCTCTGCCTCTTCCTTAGTTTCAAAGACTGCTTTTTTATTATGAAAATCTTTGAGTCTTGCCTTAAATGTCTCGTTCCCTATTCTAAACAACCCTTCTATCTCATAAGTAGTTTTAGGCACAAACTTTTCAATTTCTTTTTCTCTTTCTACGATAAATCTTAGAGCTACTGATTGAACCCTTCCTGCAGAAAGTCCACGAGAAATCTTTTTCCATAAAAAGGGTGAAAGGAAATATCCTACAATTCTATCTAGTATTCTGCGCACTTTTTGAGCGTTAACTTTATTAAGGTCAAGGTCACCCGGCTCCTTAAAAGCATCTTTAATCGCCGACTCAGTAATTTCGTGAAAAACTACCCGATAAAATTTCTTGCTACCATTCTTAGATAAAATATTCTTAATATGCCAACCGATAGCTTCTCCTTCCCTATCAGGGTCGGTAGCCAAATAAATTACATCTTTATCTTTTGCTTTTTTCCTTAAATTAGAGACGGTTTTCTCTTTACCGGGAATAACTTTATAAGTTGGTTTAAACCCTTTCTTTATATTCACGCTAAGAGAACGTGCTGGCAAATCCATAACGTGCCCCATAGAAGAGGAAACTTCGTATTCACCTCCCAAAATATGGGATATCGTCCTTTCTTTAGTAGGGGATTCTACAATTACTAAAAATCTACTCATATTAAATCTTCCTCACAAAATAACCAGGGGTTTTTTCTGTAATTAACCCTTTCAACTGTAAACTTAAAATAGCTCTATTGATTTTACCTCTTTCTAATCCACTTTTTAAAATTACCTCTTCTAAGAATAATCCCTCTCTATCTATTATATCAAAAACACTCTTTTCTTCGGGAGTAAAAATTATCTCTTCTTTTTTCTCTTCCCACTCTATATCCAACTCTTCCAAAACATCCTTTAGGGAATCTACGAGCTTGGCTCCTTCCTTTATAAGTAGGTGGGTTCCTTCACTAAGAGGAGAATCAGCTTTACCTGGGATAGCAAAAACCTCTCTATTTTGTTCTAAAGCATATCTGGCGGTAATTAAAGCTCCACTTTTTAATGCTGCTTCTACTACTAAAACCCCTTTAGATAAACCACTTATTATACGGTTACGACGGGGAAAATTCTCTTTTAAGGGTGGTTCATCTAAAGGAAACTCAGAAACTAAAGCTCCTTCCCCTATAATATTTTCTGCCAAATTCTTATTTTCTTTGGGATAAATATTAAGCAAACCACTTCCTAAAACAGCTATTGTCCTACCGCCTCTTAATGCTCCCTTATGCACAGCTGTATCTATACCTTTAGCTAAACCAGAAACTATTACTATACCTAAACCGGCAAGAGAAAAAGAGAATTTCTCTGCCATCGCCAAACCATACAAGGTAGGTAATCTTGTTCCTACGATAGCGAAACAAAATTCTTTCAATATCTTTTTATCTCCCCTCAAATAAAGCACAAGAGGGGGATATTCTATTTCTCTAAGTAAGGGAGGATAATCCTCATCAAAGAAATCTACGATACTTATCCCATTTTTTTCTATTAACTTTATCTCTCTTTCTAAATCTTGAGAATCTCTGAAATCTAAAATTTTTTCTATCTCACGATTCTTTAAACCTATTTTTAAAAAATCAGAAGTTTTTGCTTTTAAAATATCTTTGGGATGGGTAAAATATTTACCTATAGCTTCTATCTCCTTTAAAGAGAATACCTTCCCTCTGTTAAGAATAAGCCAGGGTAGTTTATCCATTTAACACCTTCACAATTTTATCCACTACTTCCTCAGGAGAAATATTGGTAGTATCAATAAAAATATGTGATTTTCTATAAAACGGTTCTCTTATCTTTAATAATTCTTCAATCCTCTTTTTTGGATTATCCACGTTAAGCAGTGGCCTATTCTTATCTTTAGCTGTGCGTTCGTATATAGTCTCACTATCGGCGGATAGACAAATAACTAAACCCGTTCTTTTAAGAATCTCCATATTTTCGTTATCTATAACTACTCCTCCTCCACAGCTGACCACACAATCGTTCTTATTAGCTATTTCTTTTAAAACCTCTTTTTCTACTTTTCTAAAATATCCCTCCCCTCTCTGAGAAAAAATCTTAAGGATACTCATCTTTTCTCTCTGCTCAATAAACTCATCCATCTCTATGAATTGTTTCTTTAGCCGATGAGAAAGTAATTTGCCCACGATAGTTTTACCCGTGCCCATAAATCCTACCAAATAAATATTACTCATAAAAAATAAAATTTGCTCTCTATAAGTTTACTTGATATTTTATATTTTCCTGAACATCAATAAATTTGTCAAGCTAATAAATCCCGTAGTAGCATTTTTCACCTAAAAGCATAGAAGGAAGCATTAAATTTATCCTAAACTTAAAAAAACCTTGCACATCAATTGTATAGATGGTATATTTAATTCTAATTAAAACAAAGGGGGGAAAATGAAAGATGAAATGGATATCTTAAAAGAAGTATGCACAACCGCTGCTGCACATGGGAGCATAGCTCTCTCAGAAATTATGGGTAGAAAAATAATGCTGAAACTACCTTCCATCGAGATTTTCAATTACGAACGTATAACTAAAGAAATGAATCTAACAGGAATGGTTTTAACAACACACACACAACTTTTAAGCGGCATTCAAGGTAAGCTTATCTTCATTATGGCAGAAAATGTTGCTTTTACACTAATTGACCTCTGCTACAAGATTAGTGAAGAGACAAAAAAGATTGGCTTATTTACGGAAATGGGCATATCAGTAATAAAAGAGGTTAGCAATATAATCATTGCTAGTTACATAAACTCCTTAAGCTTCTTTATTAAAAAAGTAATTATCCCCTCATTTCCCATACTTATCAATGCGCCTTTTGCTGATGTAGTAAATATGCTCGCAACAAGCTGTGAGAAAGAAAATTACATTATCCTTATAGAAGCAATGTTTGAAGTAATGGATAAATTGACTCCCTCTGATAAAGAAAAGATTAGTGGTAATTTCTGGCTTATTCTTACCCCTCAAGCAGCGGAAGAAATTAAAAGGTTATGTAAAGAAATGCTCAAAGCGATATGAGTGGTGAAGGAAATAACATAATTGAAGCCAATATTCTCATCCTATGCCAAGACTTTCAATTGGGAGATTATCTAAAAAACCTTCTGGAAGGTGAAGGTTACCTCACCAATATCTATCAGGATATCAATTCTTTTTATATTGCTTTAGAAAGACAGGATTTTGAAATTATAATATTGGATATAAAAGGTAAGGAGGAATCCGAGCTATGTAAAACCATACGAAACAACTTTATGCTTAGACATATTCCTATACTTCTTTTAGTTAATAGAGAAGATACTATAGAAAAAATAAAAGGAATATATAGCGGTGGGGACGATTATATTGAGAAACCCATTCGGGCAGAAGAACTATTAACAAGAATTAAAGCTAACCTTTGGCGAGCTCAACGCGACCTTGATGCTAATCCTTTAACAAAACTTCCCGGTAACTCTTCTATAGTAAAAGAGTTAAATACGCGTATTAAAAACAAAAATATTTTTTCTATTGCCTATATTGATTTGGATAACTTCCAAGAGTACAATGACATCTATGGATTCGAATGGGGAGACAAACTTATCAAACATACAGCTTCCATCCTTTACAATGCCATAAAAGAGTTGGGTGAAAGAAAGGATTTTCTAGGACACATAGGAGGAGTAGAATTTATATTAATTACTTCTCCCCAATGTGTAGAAAGCATATGTAAAAAGATAATATACGATTTTGATACTACCATAGCCTCTTTTTATAAAGAGGAAGACCAAAAAAGAAAACATATTCTTATAAAAGATAGAGTAGGTAAATTAATAGATATCCCTTTTGTAACGATAGTTATAGGTATTGCCTCTAACCAAAAAAGGAAGATAACTCACAGTGGTCAAATAATCCAAATCGCTAATGAATTAAAGCAGTACGCTAAAACTTTTTATAAAAGCACATACATATTAGACCGCAGAAAAGAATAACAAAAATTATCCCCTCCTAAAGAAAATTGCATCTGGTCGGGGCGAGTGGATTTGAACCACCGACTTCTTGGTCCCAAACCAAGCGCTCTAATCCGAACTGAGCTACGCCCCGATTTATCAAGAAAAATTTTTCTTTAAAAAATTATTTGATAGATAATTTTTAAGCTTCCTAAATGCTTTTGCACGGTGACTAATTCTATTCTTTTCTTCTAAAGGTAATTGTGCAGCTGTTTTTTTATAAAGAGGTAAATAAAAAATAGGATCATATCCAAAACCATTCTTCCCTACTGGTTTATCATTTATATATCCTGACCAAGAACCACAAAATTTCTTTAAAAATTTACCTCCTTTAACTAATACTAAATAACAACGATAATGTGCCTTACGTTTACTTTTAGCTAAACCATCTAGTTCCTTAAGTAATTTTAAATTATTCTTTATATCAGTAGCGTTTTTTCCGGCATATCGAGCAGAAAAAATGCCCGGTCTATTGTTAAGATAATCTACCTCTATACCAGAATCTTCACCAACTACAAAATCTTCAGGATAAGATTTTGATACCACCATAGCTTTCTTCAAAGCATTATCAAAGAAACTCTTACCGTCTTCTTTAATTTTAAAATTTTTATTAATCTCTCCTAAATAGATGACATATATAGGTAAATTTTTAAGAATATCCTTTATCTCTTTAAATTTATTCTTATTCTTAGTAGCAATAATCAATCTCATAATTTTTAAATATTATCATAAAATTAAGCAAGCCTCAAGATATTTAGTTCCTAACATCCGAACACGCCAAATAAATTTCTCTTAACCCATAATTGTTTCAATAAGTTTTTATTTGTATTTTGTGCTTTTTATAATTTATAATTATTAAAATATACTCATTCCTCCATGAATAAGACGATGTTCTAAATCCTTTTCATCCAGTTTTATTTTAGTTAATAAACTCCCAAATAAATTAAACATCTTACTTTTTATCTCTTCCTCAGTTATGAATTTTCTATAATTCAATCTTGCTATCTCCATCATCTCTTTACGTTTATTTATCAACTCCTCATCGGTAAAACAATCAGTTAAATTAATGGTAAAATCTCGAGCATCTCCCAATTTATTTAAAAACTCATTTAGATTATCTTTATTTATTCGCTTAGTTTTTAAAGCAAAGTTGAATATCTCTGTTCCGGGATAAGGAGTAGCAAACATTAGAGAATCTAAAGGGATATTGTTTCTAATACAAAAATCCAAAGTTTCTTTACAACTTTTCTCATCTTCTCCCGGCATACCAATTATAAAAGAAACCGGCACAGGTAAACCGTATTTTCTACAGATTTTTAAAGTCTTTTCCATCATCTCTATAGTTTGTAATTTATGCATACTATCTAACATTCTCTGAGACCCTGATTCGAAACCAAAAGAAATAAGCGTGCAACCTGATTCCCTCATTACTTTAACTAATTCCTCATTGCGGCTTACAATATTAACTCTACCCGTGCACGACCATAGTAAATCGGAGAAAAATTTGTTTCTTGCTCTACAAAATTCGTATACTCTTTTAACATCTGACATAAACTCATCATCT
>JAMWDA010000101.1 GCA_023818995.1 Candidatus Omnitrophota bacterium | reverse complement strand
CTATTTGAACATCTTCTATCACCAAAGGGTTACCGAATTCGTAACAAATTGCTGCTTTCATTGTTTATTATAAATCTATTGCCACTTCCCTCGTTAAATAGGTAAATAAATCGTATCCGTCCCAAACATAAGAAAAATTTGCTGCTTTGCCTATAGGAACTATACGGTCAATCCCATAACCGCCCAATTTCCTTGTAAATTCTTCTATCTCCTCTTTAGAGAACCCATAAACACAGAGAGTCTGGTCTTTATAAACTAAATCGGAAACTATCCCCCACAGAACATCTTTTTCTGCCTCAAGAAACACCCCTCCTCCCATATGCATCTCCCTTAGGGTAGGAACAATTTCTTTTATATGAACACGATAAGAGAATTCACCACTAATATTATAAAGTTTATCTCCTAAACCTCTAGCAGCATAATAGTAGCCATTAACCATCCTATTTATATATATAGCATCATCCATATCCAATGATTGTTGTTGATAAAACTCTTTAAAAATTACCCAAAATTTATCTTTAGCTTTATCTACAATATCCTCTTTACCTATCCAAATTATTAATTTAGGAGAAAAACAAGCTCTTTGGGTATAAAAAAGAGTATCTATATATAAACCTTTACAAATATCTTTGATTTGTTCATCGTTATCTACTAATATTCTTTCTGCATTTATAACTGCGAGGGAAAATCTATCAGCAAATACTAACTCTATGGCACGTGGAGGTAAGGGAATAGCTCTAATTTTCTTAATTGTCTCGTCTCCACCCCAAATTATCCTAACATTACAATATTTAGAGAGTTCTTCTGTAATTTTATCATCATGGTCATAGGTAAGTAGTAATATCCTCTCTTTAATCAAATTAAATTTCTCTTCTTCAAAAAGCCTTTCTACAATTCTCAATAAAGTTTCTGCCTGTTCACCATAATTTTGTGAGAGTCTAATTATATTTATATTCCCTACTAAAAGCGATAAAAACCAAGAGTAAATAAATAAGGTATCTATATTTGCGGGAGGAAAGTGTAATACCACCCCTCTCGGTAGCCAGATTCTATTTTGGCATCTGTTTTCGTATTCTTGATAAAGCCAATTTAAGTGCTCTTTATTTATCCATCTAATTAAAAAATTTAACTCGGCATATTTCTCTAAAGATTTATCCTCGGCTAACCTTCTTGATAATTCTTCTATAAAATCTAAAGTTATCTTCTCAAATGGCATCAAAGGTTTATTTTTTACCACTTCTTTTAAAACCTCTCTCCAATCTTTATTTATCTTAGGAACTAATACCTGCATTTTCTTCCTTTCTTAGAAAATATTCATATGCATAAGTATCGCTACAACCCCTTAGCTCTGCTCCCCGCAAACGACCATAAACTTTAAAATATTTCCCTTTACGACCACAAGAACAATTATCTTCACCAATAACCTCACCTATATCCTCGGTGAGAATACTGTGTCCAGGGTAACTTAATGCTAAAGGATTAATAATCTGGATAACCCCTCTATAACGAGCGTTTAGAGGTTGTAATGTCTGAGGATTACGAATTATAATTTCTGCAAAATCGGGAACGTGAAAAAAACCTCGCTCACATTCCATAAAAATTATTCCTATAGCTTCGCTCATTGTATAGCAATTGTAGACCAAACTTATCTTAAGAAATTGTTTAACCTTTTCTTTAAAAATACTATCGCCTACAGCGTGCTCTTTAAGTTTCTTCCATCCTCCTGTATGGAGAAGAATCGTCCCTTCTAAATCAATATTTTCCTGTCTTATCTCAAGAGTATCCAATAAATGTTTCCAGATAATAAAAGTAAACCCAAATATAATTTTTTTATCCTCCCAGTTTTTAAATCTTTCTATACTGTCCCAATCAATGTTCATATTTTTATCTAAAGCAAAAGTATAATTTTGAGAAATCTGAGTAAATCTTCTTATCCCTATACTACGTGCAGGAGAAATTTTCTCATCTTTAGAAATCTCCTGTGTATCTACAAGTAAAGAAGAAAAATAGCTACTTCCTATAGAATGAAATAATACGGAATCACTTGCTTTAGCTTGTAGAAATATTGTCTTTTTATCCAGATATATCTGAGAAGGAAGCCTGTAACTTGTACCACTAGAAGTATATACTCTCTCTATATCTTGAGAGGGTATACTTCTTAATTCACACAGCTTAAATAACTTTACTGGTAGCATTGGGAAATCTTCTATATCTGTATCTTCTGATAAAAAAATTGGTAATGCCTCTAATATACGACGATAGGGTAAACAATGCTCTTTATGGTATAAAGTAAGCTCCCAAAGAAGCTCTCTAATAACTTTACGTTTCTCGCTTACATTAAGACTATAGGGATTATCGCTAATTAATTGGTTTATTTTTTCTCCTAATTCCATCACCGTTAACTAAATAATAAGTGATTAATTTAATTACTTTTTAACCTCGCTTCTAAAATCTCTTATACTCATAAAAATATTTCTAATTTTATTCAAGCCTTACATAGCTTTTTGTAAATAGCTTTTTTTAATCTTTTTGGTAAGGGTTTAATACTTTTAATAAATTTTTAAATAACATATTCCTTTGCATCTTTTAAAACCTGACCTAAAAAAAGCCTCTTGTCAGCATACATTATCTCATCGGGAGTTGCAGGAATAGGTTCTAAAAGAGACCTAATCTTAGCAGATTTCTTAAAAAGATACTGCATATGTTTCATATATTTTCCTTTATAAAAATACGGCGATACAACTATTAAATCAATATCGCTATCCTTATCAGCTTTTCCTTTAGCATATGAACCAAATAAAAAGACTTTATCTACAGGGATTTCTTTTTCAGTTCTTTAACAAAAGCAATTATTATTTTATCTACTTCATTATTCTTACTAACCATCTAAACATCTCCTCTGTTTCTTTAAGAAGCCTTTCTGCCATTCTCTTATTAATAATCTCTGATAAAGACCTCTTATAATCACCATATCGAGCCTCTATAACAAAAGGGATTAAACTTGCTAAAAGTTCTTTTGGAAATAAGCATTGCTCGTGCTGTATCTAAATCGTATTTTGCTCTTCGTAACCATTTCTTAGTTATCTCTTCCATATCTATCCGCTCTTACGAAAGTATTTTAAATGCTCAACCTTAAATTTTGATTCTTTCTTCTTAGATGGATTAGTTGATAGCTTAGCTTCACTTTTAATAACTACCATATCTTTTTCGTTTAATCCTTCTATTACCTCTATGTTTATATCATCATCTAAACCTGTTTTTATCGGTATTAGTTCGTCGTTTGCATCTTTCTTACAATATACAAAGTTACCTTCCTCTCTTTTCACTATTGCCCTTTTAGGTAAAAACAATGTATCTTTAGACTCTTTAAGAATAATCTCCACATTAGCAGTCATTCCTGATTTTAATTTTCCCTTACTTATCTCTATATCAGTAGTTACATCGTAATAAATCACATTATCAATAACTGTAGCATTATAAGCTATCTTTATTACTCTACCATAAACTACATCTAAAGGGAAAGCATCAACGGTTATCCTTACCGGCTGACCAATCTCTACTTTACCTATATCTATCTCATCAACTTTTGCCACCACTACTAACACATCGGTTAGAATAAAGAGATTAGTATCTAAAGAGATATTCTGACCTACTTCTATTCCCCGATGAATAATCGTTCCATCAATAGGAGCAACGATAGGCATCTTTTTATAAGTTTCTTCCGCTATCTCCCAATCTCTTTTTGCTTCCCTAATCCTCTCGCTATCATCACTCTTTTCTGCTTCCTCTAACCGAGCTAATGCTACATCTAAAAGAGCTATTCGTTCTTCACTACTAATCCAAGCTAAAACCTGGCCTTTCTTAACCTCACTACCTTCATCTACTAAAATTTCTTCCACCCTGCCTGCTTTTGATGCCCTCACTTCTACTTTGTTGCGCGGTCTTACTTCACCATCAGCTAAAATCTTAATCTCCATATTACCTCTCTTGACGTAAACTATCTCTTCTTCTACCGATATAGGGTCCTCCTCTTTAAAAAATGCCTTCTTTAAATTATCTCTCTGCCAATATCCTCCTATGCCTACTATTATCAAGAATATTAAGAGTTTCTTCATATTTTCCCTAACTTTTCCCCGTTCCACCCGGCGGGTGGAACTATTCTGGGTTTACTCCTTAGCTTGAACTTTCTTTAATTTTGCTAAAGAGATATTTAGATTGTATAAAGCATCCAGACGATTTAGTTCCGCAGAACTTAAATCTAACTCGGCATCTCTTAGATCAGTGAAAGATATCATTCCTTGTTTGTATTCCAAGCGGCATAAATCAGCTCTTACCCTCCTAGCACGCAAACTCTCTGTAGCTACATCAACGCTTTGCTTATTTATCAAAAAATCCTCGTAAGCTTCTTTAACCTCTAACTCAATTTGCTTTCTCTTCATCTCTTTATTTAAATTTAATCTTTCTAACTCTGTTCTTATCCCCTTAATCTGATAATGAGTAATAAATCTATCAAATAAAGGAAAATCTACACTAACCTTTGCTGTCCAGTTCTCATTCCCATGGAATAAACGACTATCTTGCCAACCATAGGTGTAATTAAAATTAGCTTGAGGTAAAATGCCACTTTTAGCGTATTTAAGCTGTGCCTTTGTTGCGTTGATTTTTGCTTCTACCTCTCTAATCTCTGGCCGATTAGCTAATGCCTCTTCCAAAATATTTGATAAGCTATCCTCTAAATCTACAATACCTAATTCTCCTTTAACTTCTAAAGGTGTATCCAGATTTCTACCCATAATCTCGTTAAGCTTACACTTTAAAATCTTTAACTGACTATTTGCTTCATTAATATTTAACTTTACCTCGGACACCTCGGCTTCTGCCTGTAAAAGATTGGCTTTCTTTTCTCTTCCCGCGTTATAAAGTAACCTAATTAATTCCACATCCTTCTCTCTCCTTCTCAAGATTTCTTCAAACACCTCCCTTTGATACATAGTCTTTATTAGCTGGTAATAAACCTGTTTTAACTCAAATATCTCATCTAATTCTATCTTTTTATACTCAGCATACTTATAACTTAAATTAGCTTTGGCTTCTTCTATCTCTGCCGGTGTTGCTCCTCCCGTATATAAAGCCTGCTCTATACTAAATCCTTTACTATAAACCCCATACTCACCATATAAATTATTAAATGTGCGTGTGTAATCAGTAGAAAAATTAATCTCAGGAAAATAATTAGCATACTTAGTTTTTATTTCCACCATTGCTTTTTCCAAATCTTTTTTAGCCATACTTAACCGAGGATTATTCCCCTTGGTTAAAATAATACATTCCTCCCAAGACAATAAATTATCGTAAGCAAAGATACTCTCTTCTAACATAGCGTAATAAAAAATAAAGAAGAGGATAATTATAAATCTTATCTTATCTACCAGTCTACAATAATCCCTCATTACTATTTTTAACTGTCTTAAAATTCTTCTCCTTTAAAGCTTTAAAGAACCTCTCCTCTACATCTTTTTCTGTTTTTACTCCCCGAACATCAACTTTTAGTTTCATTGCTATCTTTATAAAACTATCTACTATCTGTGCGCGGGAGGGTTTTTTACCTCCTGAAAACCTTATCTCTTTAGTAATGTTATCAATAAATTCAATTTGATTCTTATGCATCCCTAAATTAACGGAATAAACTTTCTTCTTATCTTTCATCAACCT
>JAMWDA010000100.1 GCA_023818995.1 Candidatus Omnitrophota bacterium | reverse complement strand
CGTTATAGAACCTTTCTTTTGCTTCCTTTTTAGTAAGCAATCTACCTACACCGTGGTTTACAGAATATCTACTCTCATCTAATTTTTTATGGGGTATACATAAAAAAGAAGGTCCGCTCCTACAACTGGGAATTAATAATAATTGTTTATCTGAATTGTTTAGACACTCTACTTTCGTAGCCCCATTACGATGAACCCAAAAATAACCATCGTTAAAATTTTCGTAATCTATACTTTCATGGATAGTATCACTAATTAATTCAAACATAAATTCCTTTTTTACAGTCTTCTCCAGGGTTTTTTTTATAAACCAGCTAATAACTTCACGATTTACAAAACTATAATTGAGTGCAGAGTAAAAAACAATCAAAAATCTTTTACCTTCGGGTGTATCTACAGGAATACCTTTAAAAACATTTCTAAAAAATAAATTTAATCTAAAGAATAATCTTAGTAAGTTAAAATCATTAAGATGGTATAGAAATTTCCTAAAGTTTTTATTTAACTTTCTATTAAGATTTTCTTTTTGAAATCTTATAGAATAGTAGTTATCAACTCGCTTAGAAAAAACATTTGAGCCAGTATGCATTATAAAAATAACCTGTCCTTTATAACAGCCTAATTTTCGGCATTCTTCATCTGAAATGATATCTTCTATAGTATGAAGTTCTAAGAAGTGATTCCCTCCACCTAATGTCCCCAACCGATAATAACCTCCCCAGAAAGCATCTTTAGGTATAACTTTCAGTAACTCTTTAGATTTAAAAGTAAAAGGTAAAGAAGGTTTACTATTTATAATTTTTCTTTCTATCTTAAGTTTTTCTTTTATCCAATTATAGCCATTAAACAAAATATTAAAATATTCATCCTTAGAGAATAAAGGTGCCTTTTTTTGTTATCTCTCAAATAATTTTCAAGATGTTTAAAATAATTATCTAAAAAATTGCTATCTATATCCTCTTTTCTGAGAGAGGTTTTAATTACGCGCATACCACAACCTATCTCTTGACCAATAAGAAAAGGATATAAAGTATTGGAGGTAAAGGTAACTATTCCTGTAGGAAAGGGATTATCTGGTTTAGAATGTATATCCGGTAATATTACTACTTGGGAAATATCATCCAATGATAAAAGGTTATTTATTTTGCTCTTACTTAAAGGAGAGAACTCTATATCTTTATCTAAAAATATCTTTATTCGATTATCTAATATTAAATTATCCATCATTTTATACTCTTAATTATAAATGCAAATGTTCAACTGGAAAAGTGAATGTCCAAAATCTCTCATCCGCTAATGGGAAACGAGTGAATAGATAAGCTTAAATATATAGAAAAGCACTAAACCTTTTTAGGTCGTATTTTGAAATAAATGGATTTAAACTAAAAACTATTTTATTACCAACTCTTTTAACTTTGATATATTGTTATAAATCCCATCAGACTTACACATACATATCTCATAACAAATTGCTCCCTTTAATAACATCTCCAAGGTTTCTTTCCTCTTACTAAAAATATTAGTATCTAATCTTAATAAACTAAATAAGCTGTAGTATTCATTATAATTACCCAACTCCGCAGTTAGTTGATTGAGATTTAAAATCCTATCTATAAATCTATTAGAAGGTATCTCTTTTATCCAAAACTGATTACCAAATAAGGGTAGAATAAAAATATTGGGGTAGGCCAACAACTCTTGAGTAAAATCAACTGGCTCATAAAAATCCTTTAATGTCCTAAAACCATTTATCTTTCTAAATCTTCCCTCCCATGATCTTTTATCCTCATTTTTATGAATTCTTATCGGTTCCTAACAGGAATAAATATTAGTCTTGTCGTAAAAAATAAGATTGTCCGAGATAAATTGACCGTTTAATTCTTGGGAAAGCTCTAAAGAGAGAGTTGTCTTTCCCATACCCTCTAAACCACATATTACAATACCTTTTTCTCCTATTTTAATCGCGGAAGCATGTAAACAATGAGTATCTTTAAAATACTCTAAATACCAAAATATAGGATAATAAACTAATGGATAGGTAATTTCGAAGAAATACATTTCTTGTGGCTTACGAAGTATATCGTAACGTATCTTATCTTTCCACGGCTTTATTGGTAAAAAGCTCTTAAATATAAATTTTTATCTCTAATAAGAAAATCTAATTTTACTTTCTTCTTTTTCCCTATTTTTCTAAGCGTAATTATTCTATCAATACCTATCAATGTATTAGCTCCCATCTATAAAATGCCCCCATCAGACACTAAATTAAACTTTTCCTTTACCCATTCCACAGATACTTCTATGTCGTAATCGTTATCGTGTGAAGAAGAGAGTAAAACTCCACTAAAATGCGACTTTAAGTAGTTGTAATATTTTGGGTAATTACAACTTATTTTAACTTTTACATTATGAACATTTATAATAATCTTATCTACCACCATTGTATAAAGAGATTAAGAACTCTCTTGGGATAATTTAAAATTATATTCTATCTCTTCTAATCTACGTAAAATTTCTTTATATATATAAGAGCTCTTACCTCTTATTTCCCGAAAAGCTCTTTTAAAATAAACCGAGGCTAAACGATAATCACCAATATTAAAGTAAGTATCGGCTAAACTGTAAAGCGATTCCGGTCTATTTGGTTCTATCTCTAAAACCTTCTTAAAACACATTATTGCATCTTTGTAGTTACCTAAAAGATTAAGTAACCATCCTTTATTATGGTAAAGGACAAGGGAATTTTTATCCCTCCTTAACCCCTCATCGAAACAAGCAAGGGCTTCCTCTAAATAACCTAACTCCGCTAAACATATAGCTTTATCATTGTAAGTGCATCCATCGTTAGGGCGAATTCTTAATGCCCGATTAAAAAACTCTATAGCCTTATTAAAATCTTCTTTTAACATATATTTTTGAGCGGTAAAGTAATTGATAAAGAAAAACTCATTATGCTTTTTAGCTAATCTTATAAGCTTTATTATTAGTCTATTAGCTTTTTTAAAATGAAAGTAAGTAATCTCTCTATCCAGTCTTTTCCTCTCTTTCTCCCAATCTACTGTTTGCATATTACCTCCCTCAATCAATCTTCCTTTATGGTAGCAATACTTATTTTTTCTATCCCTAATTTACGGCATATATTCCAGATACTTACTACTCCTCCTAAGCTGGCTTCTCTATCAGCTTTTATAAATATAGATTTGAAAGATTTCCTCCCAAGAAAATCCTCTAATTCCTCCAAAGTATACACCTTATCTTTAACGTAAATAATATCTTCTGAAGAAACTACTATGGTAACTGTATTCGTCTCTACTTGTTCAGATTTAGAAGCAGAAGGTAGTTTTATATTGATTCCCGGAGCAATAACAAAGTTAGAAGTAAGCATAAAAAAAATTAGTAATTGAAATACACAATCTATCAGAGGAGTAATCTCCATCTGTTTTAAACCTTCCTCAGAACTCATCCTTCTTTTGAATCTCATAGAATCGTAACTTAAAATTATTTACGATTACTTAATAATATTTCTAATAGTTCTGTAGAGGCGCGTTCTGTCTCTAAAATGTAACTGTTTACTTTGTGAACAAAAAAGTTATAGGCAAGATAACTAGGGATAGCTATACATAATCCTGCTACAGTAGTAAGAAGAGCCTCCCATATTCCTCCCGCTATATCTGAAGGATTAACCATAGAAAAATCCTTAGTTTTCTGTTCAATAAAATAGAAACACTTAACCAAACCTAAAACTGTTCCTAATAATCCTAAAAGAGGGGATACATGAGCTAATGTGCTTAAAAAATTTAAATGGCTCTCTAATATAGGCAATTCATAGAAAGACGCGTTCTCCATCGCTTCCTGGATAACTTCCTTGGAATCATTATAGTGTAGGATGCCTGCTTTAAGGATATTAGTAAGATGGTAAGGATGTTTATCACATATTTCTAAAGCTTCTTTTATTTTATCTTGTCTAACTAAATCAAATATCTTTTTTCGCAAATCTAATTTCTTGAATTTTTTAAGACTTAAGTAGAAAAATGTTCTCTCTATGATTATGGTAAGTGCTATCAGTGAACAAATTCCCAAAGGAACCATCACCCAGCCACCTTTGACAATAAAACCTATTGCATCACTAAATAGTTTAAACATACTATCCCCTATCGTAACGATTTAATTTTCTCTAATTCCCCTAATTTCTTTTTAGCTACCTTTGCCTCATCGTAATTACTGGCAATTATCTTTTGATAAATTTTTCTCGCTTCTTCCCAATTGTTTTTTTTCTCGTAAATCTTTGCTATACGAAAATATGCTTTTATTTTCTCTTGGCTATCTATATCTTGGGTAATCAGTGAATACTCTTTAATGGCCTCTTCGTATCTATCCAATTTTTCCAAACATAACCCCAAGATCAGTCTTACCTGAGACGAATTTAAACCTCTATAGATTGCTTCTCTTAAATGTTCTACTGCTTGCTGATAATTCCTCATCTGTCTTAAAATAATTGCTTTTCTAAAAAGTGCCTCTCCTGAAAATTTACTTTTACCTTTTATAATTTGTTCATAGACGTTTAAAGCTTCAGAGAATCTTCCTTGTTCACTTAAAATATTAGCTTTGTCAATATAAGCCAACTCTTTTAATTTACTATCCTTAGTTACACTCATCAAAAGCTCTAAGAATCTTTTTGCCTCATCGTATCTTCCCTTAGCAATAAAACATTTACTTAGTAAGAAGTAAACTCTATCTAACCAAGGATGTCGGTAATAGTTATCTATAAAACTCAATAGTATACCTTCTGCTTCCTCAATATTCCCTTGGGAAAAATAAATATAAGCTAAGTAATAATCTACCTGAGGTAATAATTCCCAAGAAACAAAATTATCCTTTAATTTTTTAAGTTCTCTTTCTGATTCTTCTATGCGGTTGTTATTTAGAAGAGAAAGAGCCAGATAAAAACTAATGTGCTCGTAATGGGTATTCTGGGAGTAGTCTTTTATAAGTTCACTATATATTTTAGCTGACTCTTCAAATCTTCCCGCCTCGTAGTAAGTATCGGCGAGGCGCAAAGAAGCATTAAACTTAAGTGAAGGATTAAAACTATTGTGGGTGATAAACAAAAAATCCTTTAAGGCTTTATTAGTTTCACTTTTCTGGAAGTAACATAAACCTCTACCATAGTAAGCTTTTTCTAAAATATCTCTATAGATAAATCTGTCTTTATAACTAAAAATTGTTCCCTCCCCTTCATAACTATATTTATCTAACATATCTTCTATAAGAAAATTATAAATGGATATAGCATCGTTTATCCTCCCAACTTTATACAAACACTCTGCTTGAGCAAAATAAACAGCTAAGTCTATATTTTCCCCATTTAATCTTATAAATTTTTCAAAGTTATCTAAAGCTTGAGAATACTCTTTTATTGCCGAATAGTAAAAACCTCTATATAGTAGCTTATCATTCTTTCTCCCTAATTTCTCTATACAATTATTTAGTTTGTTCAAATAGCCTTTGTTCAGTAAAGAAAATATTATTTTTTCGTAAGCTAACTTACTGTAAATATTTTGTTTACCTAAACAGTAACTGTATTCCTCTATAGCTTCATCTAATAATCCTTCCCTATAGTAAACTTCTCCTAAATAAAAATGTATTTTATCGATTAAACCATCATGAGGATAATCATTTAAATACCGACGTGCTAAAATTTTTAATCTATAATAATCACCAAGATAATAAAATAATCCT
>JAMWDA010000099.1 GCA_023818995.1 Candidatus Omnitrophota bacterium | reverse complement strand
GTGGACCGTTTCTTTTGACTTTGTATAGCAATGTTAATTACGACGTCAATAACGAAAATAATGTAAGTTTAACAGAGTTATGGTATGAACAAACTTTTTGGGAAGATAGATTAATTGTTAATTTTGGCAAATTAGATTCCACCGCTTATTTTGATAATAACGAAGTTGCTAACGACGAAACTACACAATTTTTAGCAAGGATTTTTAGAAATAGTCCCGTAATAGAGTTCCCTGATAATACTTTAGGAATAAGAATAAGTTACTTACCCAAAGAGTGGTTAGAATTTGCTTATGGTTTCTTTGAAGGAGATAGTGATTGGGAAAAGATAGGTGATAGGGTTTTTAATATAGCTCAGATTACCTTTAAGACTAATTTTTCTGAGTTAGCAGGGAATTGGCGGTTTTTAGGCTGGCATAGTAACAGCAATCATATTAAATGGTTAGATTTAACGAAAGAGAAAGAAGACTCTTATGGTTTTGGTTTGAGTTTTGATCAGATGGTTAATGATGCTGTTACGATATTTTTGCGATATGGTTGGCAAGAAGAAAAATTTTATAATCCGGAAATTACCGCTGTTCCTGATTTGAATTACTCTTTAGAGCATTCTTATAGTCTTGGTTTTCACATAAAAGGTAACCTATGGGGAAGAGATAAAGATGTTTTAGGTTTTGCTTTTGGGCAAATTTTTGCTTCCGATGATTATAAAAAAGTTAATGAGATTAAAGCTAAACCAGAAACTCATATTGAGAGTTATTATCGCATAAATGTGAACGAACATTTATCGTTTAGTCCTGATTTCCAGTATATTCTTAATCCTTTTGGTAAAGATATAATTGATGATACTAAATCTATCTTTATAGGTGGGTTAAGGGTTCAAATGGATTATTAAAGTTAGTGAATTAATAAGTTGTTTAAATCCAGAGCAATAAATTCTAATTAGAAACTCAAAATAGCTAAGAGAGATTTATTGAAATCTTTATATAAACTTGTTGTTAATATTCGGATTTTATTATTAAAAGGGGGTGGATATGCATATACCTGATGGATATTTAGGACCACTTACTAGTGGAGTGATGTATTTAGCTATGCTACCTATATGGGCTATTGGTTCAGCTAAAGTAAAGAGAGATTTCCCTACAAAAAGAGTTCCTTTACTTGCTATAAGTGCAGCGTTTAGTTTTGTAATTATGATGTTCAATGTTCCTATTCCAGGAGGGACCACGGGGCATGCTGTCGGTTCAGTTTTAGCAGGTATACTTTTAGGTCCTTGGGCTTCTTCTATTGTTATTAGTGTTGTTTTAATAATTCAAGCTTTACTTTTTGGAGATGGTGGTATAACCACTATGGGAGCAAATTGTTTTAATATGGCTTTTGTGGAGGTATTCGTAGGATATTACATATACAAACTTATTAGTGGTTCATCACCTATTACTTCTTTAAGGAGAGCTATTGCTGGAGGTATTGGAGGGTATATAGGACTTAACATAGCGAGTTTGACCGCAGCAATCCAATTTGGTATTCAACCTATTCTTCATAAAACCCCGGATGGTAAATTTTTATATTGTCCTTATGGACTTAACGTAGCCATCCCAGCTATGATGCTTGAACACCTCTTAATCTTTGGCTGGCTTGAGGGAATTGTTACTTTTTTAGTGATAAGGTATTTACAGAAAAGAGAACCGGACATTTTAGAAATTAGAAAGGAGATAGGATGAGAACGATAACTAAATTATGGATAGGCATAATATTTTTAGTCTTAATTTCTCCTTTAGGTTTGATAATTCCCCAATATTTTAAAGCAGGTGATGCATGGGGAGAATGGGGAATAGAAACTCTTGAAGAATTGGTTGGTTATCTTCCTAAAGGGTTAGAGAGATTAGCTAATATTTGGTCAGCACCTTTACCTGACTATGCTTTTAAGGGATGGGAAGATAAACCATTAGGATATTTGAGTTTGGCCTATGTATTTTCTGGTTTATTTGGTATAATGGTTATTTCCTTGGTTATTATATTTATAGCTAAGCTACTTAATAAAAATGAGAGTAAATAGTTTTATCGAACGTTCAGTTGTAAGTGCATTTTCTTTTTTTAGGGAGTCAGTTCTCTGTGAAAATTATGCCTCTAAAAGGGGATTATTACAGATACTATCTCCTCCTATAAAAACATTATTTGTATTTTTTTTACTTTTAGCTGTATTTTTTTCTAAAAGTATAATTTTTATTTTAGCTGTTTATAGTCTATGTATTTTGTTATCCTATCTTTCTTCCATTGAGCTTAGATTTTTTTTGAAACGCACATTAGTATTTGTTCCCATTTTTTATCTGGTTATTGCTCTACCTTCTTTGTTCAATGTATTTACTCCCGGCGAGCCTATAATTATTTTCAAGATATTTAATTTAACTTTAAATATTACTCACCAAGGTTTATTTAGTTTCTCTATATTATTTTTACGGGTTTTGACTTCAGTTTCTTTATGCGTTTTGTTGATAACTACTACTTTTAAATATGAGCTCTTAAAAGTATTGCCGATATTTGGGGTGCCGCATATTTTTGTTTTGATTGTAGGTATGAGTTATCGTTATATTTACTTTTTTGTAGAGATGTTTCAAAATACTTATTTAGCAATAAAGAGTAGAGTAGGATTTATTCCCTCAATAAAGAAAGGTCAATTCTTAGTGGGAGCTAATATCGCTAACTTCTGGCATCGTTCTTACAACCTTTATAATGATGTTTACAATGCTATGCTTGCAAGGGGTTACTATCGAGAGGTAAAATTGCCTCGGTCTGCAAAACCTCATTTTGTAGATTGGGCATTCTTAGTGATAGGTATTTTTATATTGGGTCTAAGTCTATGGCAAGGTTAATATTTGAGTTAAAAGGAGTGTACTTTTCTTACCATGGTAAAATACCTGCATTGTGCGATATAAATTTAAATATAGAAGAGGGTTCTAAAATAGTAATTATGGGAGCAAATGGAACAGGTAAGACTACCTTGCTTATGCTCTTAGATGCTTTAATCTTCCCTCAGAAAGGTTATATAAGAGCCTTGGATAGAGAATTTAGAGAGAATTTGTTAAACGATTGGGAGTTTGTAAGATTTTTTCGTAGTAAAGTAGGATTATTATTTCAAAATCCCGATGTGCAATTATTTTCTCCCACGGTTAAAGATGAGCTTATTTTTTCTCTATTAAATTTGGGATTTACTCAAAAAGAGATAGAAAAACGATTATCCAAAATTGTGCAACTTTTTAGAATTAAAGAACTACTGGATCGTGCCCCATATCAGTTGAGTGTAGGAGAGAAAAAAAAAGTAGCTATAGCTTCTGTTTTAATTATGGAGCCAGAAGTTTTACTTTTAGATGAACCAACTGCAGGCCTTGATCCTCAAACTACAAGGGATATTATAGATATAATTCTTAAAGAGAATAGCTTAGGAAAAACTATTATTACTGCCACTCACCATTTAGAAATTATCGAGGAACTCGCCGATAAGGTATATGTTTTAGGCAAAGAGAATAAAATTGTCCGTTCCGATTATCCTAAAGAAGTATTATACGATGAGGAATTTTTACTGAAATATAATCTTGCCCATATTCATTATCATCATCACAAAGATTTAGTTCATACTCACTTACCTTTGCATAACGATTAGGATAAACATAAGTAATTAAGTATAATTCTGTTCTTCTCCCTTCTTGTTTTTTATTTTTTAATTCGTTATTAAATGAACGCTAATCGTGAGTCCATTCTAAGCATAAATCTGGTTACAGTAAAAAAAATATTTGGTATAATAGAATGCCTAAAAGAGGTTAAGTTATTTTATAGAAAAACATTTTTTAATAAAACCAATGGATATCTTTCACAAAATGATAGATACATATTCCCACCGATGCTAAAATATTATTTTACTCAATTTGGCAAGTTATGATTTTTAATAGTAAAAAAGTTTTTATATTTGACCTTGATGGAACTTTAGTAAACGCCTATCGTGCCATAGAGAAGAGTCTTAATTTTACTTTGAGAAGATTTGGTTATTCACCGGTAGGGTACAGGGAAGTTAAAAGGAAGGTAGGTAGAGGGGATAGGATTTTTATTCAAACATTTTTCCCTAAAAAAGATGTAGATGATGCTTTGGGAGTTTATCGCTCTCATCATAAAGAGGCAGTTTTAAAGTATGTGAGATGTATGCCCTATTCTCGTAAGCTTCTATCTTTTTTAAAGAGCAAAGGTAAATTTGTAGCAATTGCTTCTAATCGCCCAAGATATTATACTGATTTAATCTTAGAGAAATTAAAGCTTAAAAAATATATAGATTATGTTCTCTGTGCTGATGAGATAGATACTCTTAAGCCTGAACCAAAGATACTTAACGATATTTTAAATAAGTTCAATTTTAAGAAAAAAGATGGTATATTTTTTGGTGATATGTGGATAGATGCAGAAACAGCAAAGAGAGCACGGATAGATTTTGTATTTGTGGAAGGAGGTTCTAATAGTTTGATAGATATAGAGAAATCCAGATATAATAAGATAGTGGTTTCTAATTTGAAAGAGATTATCCAAATGATAAGGAGGAGTTAATTAAAGGGAGGTGAGGTAAAGTGAGAAAATTTATTATATTTCTAACTCTTCTATTTATTAGTAGATGTATTTTAGGAGAAGAAGGAGGTAAGATTATGCAAATTAGAAGTCCTGATTTTGAACATAATGGTTTTATCCCTAAGAAATTCACTTGTCAAGGAGATGATGTTAATCCTACCCTTATTATTGAAGGTATCCCCCAAGATACAAAGAGTTTAGCTTTAATAGTTGATGACCCTGATGCTCCTATGGGTACGTGGGTTCATTGGGTTGTTTTTGATATGCTGCCAACTCTTAATAAAATAGAAGAAAATAGCGTGCCAGGAAAACAAGGAATTAACGATTTTGGTAAAAAAGACTATGGTGGTCCATGTCCACCATTTGGTACGCATCGCTATTTTTTTCGGGTATATGCATTAGATAGAAAACTTAATTTAAAAGAGGGTATAACCAAAAAAGAATTAGAGAAAGCTATGCAAGGACATATCCTTGATAAGGCAGAGTTAATAGGACTTTATAAGAAACATTAGTTTTAGAATTTATCTTTTCTATAAGGATAATAAGTTTTTAAGAAATCGTAAGCTTTAGGTTCCCCTAAAATTACAGTAAATATAATCCCGCGCTCTAATTCTTTATAAGATAAATCAATTATATTTTTCTCTACAGGTTGGGGGATATCTAAATTGATTTTGTGCTCAATAATTTTATCTTGAGAGGAGGAATATTTTTCTTTAGCGATAGTCTTTTGTTTTGGTTCTTTATATTCGTGTTTATAGAGTTTTTGTTTTACCGACGGTGAATTAGTTGTTTTAAATATTTTCTCTCCCTCTGTTTTATTTTTTATATATGTTAATATATTTAAGATAATTATAAATAGCCAGACAATAAATATGATTATTTCCATTTTTTACGAGTTAATTTAAGTTATATTTGTTTTTGTGAATCTTCCTTTCCTGTTTGGGTTTGTGCTATTTTTTCTCTCATGGAAGTATCAGCTTGTATATTGCGTAAATTATAGTAGTCAAGAACACCCAATTTCCCCTCTTTAAATGCTTGAGCAATAGCTAAGGGGATTTGTGCTTCCGCTTCGATAACTTTCGCTCGCATCTCTTGTGCTTTTGCTTTCATCTCCTGTTCCTGAGCAACCGCGAGTGCTCGTCGTGTTTCAGCACGTGCTTGAGCAACTTTAAGGTCAGCTTCTGCTTGAGAAGC
>JAMWDA010000098.1 GCA_023818995.1 Candidatus Omnitrophota bacterium | reverse complement strand
AACAATCTATCTGGCGATATGCTTCGTATTCCAAAGCATCTCTTACTCCTTTAAAAGAATTCATATTCTTAAGCTCAACTTTGGTTCCTAAAGTATTTTGCCCTTTCTCTCTAACAGAAATATTGGCATCACAACGAAGATAACCTTTCTCCATATCGCAGGTAGAAACATCTATGTATTGAATTGTCAACTTTAGCCACGTTAAGTATTCAAATGCTTCTTGGGGAGAATTTATATCCGGTTCAGTAACTATCTCTAAGAGGGGGATTCCTGTTCGATTAAAATCTATTAACGAGTAGGTATCTTGATGAATTAATTTGCCGGCATCCTCTTCTAGATGAACTCTCTTAATTCTTATACTCTTACCTCCTGGTAAATTTAAATACCCACTCTCTCCTAAAGGCAACTTGTACTGGGAAATTTGGTAGTTTTTAGGTAAGTCAGGATAAAAGTAATTCTTCCTCTCAAAATATATGCGTTTATTTATCCTGCAGTTTAATGCCAAACAAACTCTCACCGCTAATTCTAAAGCTTTACGGTTTAACACAGGTAAAACGCCAGGATACCCACAGCAAACAGGACAAATATTAGTGTTGGGTGGACTCTCAAAACGTGTAGAACAGGAACAAAAAATCTTTGATTCTGTATTAAGTTGAACGTGAACTTCTAAACCAATAACTACCTCGTATTCCATCTTATTTAATCCACACCTATAGGTGGTATCCTTTGGTGATAATCGGTCTCCTTTTCAACAGCAGAACCCAATTTTATCAAAGTTTCTTCATCAAATGCTCTACCGATAAGTTGAGCTCCTATAGGTAAACCTTGCAAGGAAAATCCACAGGGAAAAGATACCGCACATAATCCTGCTAAGTTAACAGAAATAGTGTATATATCGGAAAGATACATACTCAAGGGATCCTTAGATTTTTCTCCTAATTTAAAAGCTGGTGTAGGAGATGTAGGAGTCAAAATTACATCTACCTCTTTAAACACATCCTCAAAATCTTTCTTAATCAGTGTTCTTACTTTGGCTGCTCTTAAATAATAATCTTCATAATAACCACTGGAGAGACTATATGTGCCAATAAAAATTCTCCTTTTAGCTTCCTCTCCAAATCCTTCTTTCCGCGTTCTCTTATAAATACTCATTAGGTCATCTCCTAAACGTAAACCGTAGCGGATACCATCGAATCTTTGGAGATTGGAACTTGCCTCAGAAGGAGCAATAATATAGTATGTAGCAACAGCGTAATCTGTATGGGGTAAAGAAATTTCTTTGAATTTAACCCCTAATTTTTTAAATACACTTATTAAATCCAAAATACTCTTCTCTACCTCATTATCTAAACCTTTACCAAAATACTCCTTAGGTAAACCTATTTTGATACCTTCTATAGGAGAATTTAAAACCTTGGTAAAATCAGGAACAGGTTTTTTAGAAGTTGTAGAATCAAACTCATCGAATCCGCAGATAATATTTAAAATATGTGCGCAATCGCTAAAATTAGTAGTTATCGGACCTATCTGGTCAAGACTTGAACCAAAAGCAACTAATCCAAATCTGGAAACTCTTCCATAGGTAGGCTTAAATCCTACCACTCCACAAAAAGAAGCCGGTTGTCTAATAGAACCCCCTGTATCTGAACCTAAGGCAAAAGGCACTAACCGACAGGCAACCGCTGCTGCTGAACCACCACTTGAGCCTCCAGGAACCATCTCTAAATCCCAAGGATTTCTCGTTGGACCATAACAGGAATTTTCTGTGGAAGAACCAAAGGCAAATTCATCCATATTGGTAGTACCTACAATAGCTAACCCAGCCTTTTTTAATCTTTTAATAACTGTAGCATCGTAAACAGCTATATGTGAACTTAAAATTTTTGAAGCGCAGGTTATTCTTTTCCCATAAATACATATGTTATCTTTAATAGCTATAGGTAAACCTTTTAAAGAGGAATCTCCTTGGTAATAAAGGGGTGGATGGTAAACCTCTACAAAACTCTTTAATTTTTTATCTATATTTTCTATACGGCGATAAAAAAAAGAAAATACCTCTTTTTCGCTAATCTCTGATCTCTTAATAAGATGGGAAATTTGGTAGCCGGCTAAATTAAGAATATTATCTTTCATCTCTGAAAACCTACTCCTTGTCAATCATTCTAAGACATGGGGAATATTGAAAAGATTATTGTATTGGCTGGGGGCATTCTTTAAAATATCTTTAAATACTTCGCTTGATTCAACTCTATCTTCCCGTAAAATATTTTCTTCACTAAATGCTCCCCGTGTAGGTTCTACTTTACTAACATCCAATTCTTTCAATTTATCTATATACTCAAGGATTTTAGATAGCTGGGGTAAAAGATAATCCTTCTCCTCTTCGCTAATCTCAATTCTCGCTAAATTTGCTACATAATCAACAGTTTTTTTATCAACCATTATTGTAGCTCTTATAATATACTATCTAAAATCTTTTTTAGAAAACACTTTTTTAAAACAAAAAAAAGCCAAACCTAATATTATTGCCCAGAAAAAGGTTAATAAAAGCCATCCTCCTATACTCATATTCTCTCCTAAATTTTTTATTTTATCCTATTAGAATGACCATGGCAAAGCTCTCTTTATCAACTTTTTTTCCGTGCGTGCAACCTTTACTTTTTTCTTTAATTTTCTTTTCCTCTTTTTTGTTTTACCACTAAGAAGGTGACGAGCACCTGCTTGTATACGTAACATCTTCTTTTTCTTTGTTATCTTTATCCGTTTAGCTAATGCTTTCTTTGTTTTAAGCTTAGGCATCTCTTACCTCCTCTTGAAATTAAATCATAAAATATAATTAATTTATTTTGGGCAGAATACTATAATAATGTATTTGCCTAAAAGTTCTGCATTCCTCTCTATCTTTCCTACAGGCTCTATATCAGCAATTAATCGGTCAATAACTTTTTTACCTAAATCCATATGAGAGAAAAACTCTCTACCTTTTAAAAATAGACGCACGCGCACTTTATGTCCCTTTTTTAAAAATTCTTTTATATGTTCTAATTTTATATCGTAATCATGAGCTCCTATACGAGGAGTAAGCCTTATCTCTTTAAGTTGTGCCTGTTTCTGCTTCTTCTTTGCTTCTCTTTCTTTTTTTTCTTGAGCATATTTAAATTTAGCAAAATCCATTACCCTACATACAGGAGGATTAGCATCAGGTGCTACCTCTACTAAGTCTAAATCGTATTCCTCTGCTTTCCTTAATGCATTTTCCCGAGGAAATATCCCTAACTGTTCACCGTTAGGACCGATTACTCTCACTGTCTTAGCCAATATTTTCTCATTAACTCTTACAAACTTTTTAATTTTACACCTCCTTTTTTTCTTCTCTCTCTTTTTTAAACAACCCTATTGCTTCTTCTATACTCATTACCCCTAAATCTATTCCTCCTCTTTTTCTTACTGATACCTTCTTGTTTTCTTTTTCTTTTTTGCCCAAAATAACTATGTAGGGAATTTTTTCCTGTTCATTTTCACGAATTTTTTTCTGCAACGTTTCATCACGCGAATCTACCTCTACTCTGAAATTATCTCTTTCCAAAATATCCTTTAATTCGTAAGCGTAATCCTTTACCTCTCTAGTTATATTCAAAATAATTATCTGAATAGGAGCTAACCAAAAAGGGAATCTACCCCCGTAATGTTCAATAAGAGTTGCTATAAATCTCTCTATACTCCCAAGGATAACCCTATGTATCATCGCTACCATTACTTCTTTACCATTGGCATCCCTATAAGTTACCTCAAATCTTTTGGGCATATTGTAATCAAGCTGAACGGTAGCGCACTGCCATTGCCGGCCTAAGGCATCTTTTAATTTAATATCTATCTTGGGCCCGTAAAAAGCTCCTTCCCCTTTATTTATAACATAACTAAACCCTTTATTCTTTAATACTTCCTCTAATATCTTTTCAGAATTCTCCCAATCCTCTTTCTCCCCAATAAATTTTTCCGGTCTTGTGCTTAACTCAGCAAAAAACTCTTCAAATCCAAACTTAACCATAGTATATTTTACAAAATCTAAAACATTCTCGATCTCTGAATATAGGTCATCTTTTTTACAGAATATATGTGCATCATCCTGGGTAAATCCTCTCACACGTAACAATCCATGTAGAACGCCACTTTTTTCGTAACGATACACTGTCCCTAACTCAAATAACCTTAGGGGTAAATCTCTCCAGCTATGCAGTTTAGATTTGTAGATGAGAATGTGTCCCGGGCAATTCATTGGTTTCAAAATATAACTTTGATTATCTTTATCTATGGAGTACATATACTCTTGGTAATATTCTAAATGGCCGCTTTTTATCCATAGTTTTTTATCCATAATATGGGGAGTTATCACCATCTTATAACCTCTCCTTAGATGCTCTTTTATCTCCCAATCCTCAATGATTCTTCTTAACAATGCTCCTTTAGGTTGATAAAAAACCAAACCTGCGCCTGCTTCGTTATGGTAAATATCTACCAAATCTAACTCTCTACCCAAAATGCGGTGATCCCTTCTCTTTGCCTCTTCTAAATTTTTAAGGTAACTGTTAAGCTCATCCTCAGTATAAAAAGCTGTCCCATAAATACGCACGAGTTGAGGGTTACTTTCCTCTCCTCGCCAATATGCTCCTGAAGTAGACAATAGTTTAAAATACTTTACCTCTTTTGTGGAATTAAGATGTGGACCCTTACATAGATCTACGAAGTCGTTGTGTTTATAAATAGAAACCTTATTCTCTTTTAAATCTTTTATAAGTTCTACCTTGAATTTTTCTCCTTCACGTTCAAAAAATTCTATAGCTTTATCTTTTTCCCACATCTCGTGAATAAACGGGTAATCTTTATAAATAATTTCTTTCATTATCTCCTCTATCTTACCTAAATCATCCTCTTTTATCCCTTGGGGAATTTCAAAATCGTAATAGAACCCATTCTCTATAGCTGGACCGATCCCCAACTTAACATTGGGATAGAGCTTCTTTACTGCACTTGCCATAATGTGAGAACAAGAGTGTCTTAAAGTTTCTAAATTCATAATTTTATAAATGGGCGGTACAGGATTCGAACCTGTGACCTCTTCCTTGTAAGGGAAACGCTCTATACCAACTGAGCTAACCGCCCAAAAGCTAAATTTAACTCTTAGGTAACGCCATCATACAAAATACTAAAACGAATATTGCTACTGTCTCCACAATCCCTAAAGCTAACATATACTGACCAAATCCTTTACCTGTTTCACCTAAAGCATCACTAGCACATGCCGCTACCTTACCCTGCAAAAATGCCGAAGTACCAATAGCTAATCCTCCCAAAAATCCTATAATCATCTGATAAATATAGCTCTCCCCACTACTTCCCAAATTCGCTTTAAGAATCTGATTTCTTAAAATCATACCATAAATCGTTTGGGTAAGGGGGGCACCAATAAAAGCAAGCAAAATAAATGGTGCGGACTTATTCTGAGAAAATGCTTTTTTCCATGCTCCTACAGCAGACATTCCTGCTACACCTGTACCTAAGGCTGAACCTATAGCGGAAAGTGTTAGAGAAAAATTCATATCTCCTAAATTCATATTTACCTCCCCTGAAAACATAGTGCAAGGAATTTCTTACACTATTTATGATTAATAATCTCTACCGCTCTTTGATTAGAGAAATTCTTCAATCAACCCCACCCCTTCGTACCTTCTTGGTAACACACCCACAGTTCTTCCCTTTATATTATTTTTCCCTTCTCATCTATCATCGTTGGTTAACTAAATC
>JAMWDA010000097.1 GCA_023818995.1 Candidatus Omnitrophota bacterium | reverse complement strand
ATGTCTGATTATAAAAAATGCCTTTAGTCTGGACAGATGTAAATTTATTCTTGGGGATTTAAATGAAATTATGCATCTTCTGTCTGGGCCGTTTGATATATGTTTAGCAATCGGCATTCTGTATCACCTCGAAGATCCGGTAGCCATAATCCATCGCATAGCCGAACTGGCTGATAATTTATTTGTGTGGACACACTATTCTACAGAAGATTTTCCGAAAGGAAGTTTAGTGAAAGTTGAATCTCCAAAGGGTTTTTATAGAGGTAAGTACGTATGGGAAAATACCAAACATTACCTTTCCAGTTTAAAGGAAAGATCGTTTTGGATTTTTGAAGAGGATGTCACTAAAGTAGTAAAGGAGGCAGGATTTAAGCAGATAGAGTTGATACAGAAAGAGAAACACGAACACGGACCAGCAATGACATTTTTAGCAAAGAAATGAAGGAATTCTTATTATTGTTAACCACTTCAATAGTAAGTATACTTCTTTTATTTGTTTTTTTAGAATTGGTTAGTTTCTGTTTAAATCCCATAGTTAAACTTAGTCATGGTCAAGTTGGTTTAGGAATAGGAGGAAAAGATGCCCTTGAATATTCTTCAGGATACATTAAAGATAGGGAGTTATTCTGGAAGTTAGATCCTTCTTGTGAGGAATATAACAGTTTGGGTTTTAGGGATAAAGAAATATCTCCGCACAAAGGTAGTAACACTTTTAGGATTATATGCGTAGGAGATTCTGTTACTTTTGGCTGGCCTTGTAAAATAGAGGAAACTTACCCCAAGGTTTTAGAGAAATTATTGAATTCACATTTTTCTCAAAAAAGATTTGAAGTTTTTAATGCTGGTGTCCCCGGCTATAGTTCATATCAAGGACTGATATGGTTAAGAAAGGATATAATTAAATACAAGCCTGACCTTATTATTATTTATTACGGGATTAATGATAGAAGTGCTAGCAATAGGCCTGACAATGAACAGAAAGTATTGCCTGAATGGATTGTTAGAAGCGCAAATTATTTACGGAAATTCCACTTTTACAAATTATTTAACAAGATTAAGCTATATTTCAAGTATCCCCCTACAAAAGAAAATCACTACAGAGCAGTTCGTGTGCCACCAAGTAATTTTAAAAATAATTTAATCGATATGAAAAAATTAACTGAAGAAAATAGAGCTAAAATTCTGTTTATCTCGAACCCTGTTCTATATGATCCAGGAAAGAAAATTGTTTTTACAGATAGAAGATATTCCCCTCCGGAGAATATGTTAGAGTTTGATATATATAACATTTTTAAAAAAAGAGAGAAAGAGGCTGATAGGTTTTTCTTAGATGATTGGCGTCCGTATAATTTTCATCTTACAAGGCAAGGGCAAAAGATATTAGCCGAGGAGCTCTTTAGGTTCTTAATTGAAAATAATATAGTTTCTGAGTGAAAGGATTGAGATATAAAAATAATAACGATGAATTTAGATTAGAGTCTCTTTCTATTATCTGGAAGTTTTTATCTTTAGGTAAGAGAATACGAAATAGAAAAAGCCAAGAGAATGGCGAAAGAGATGGAGATTTCGGTAGTTTTTAAATTTGCTTTTCCAAAATAGTTTTGAATCATCTTTTGAAGATATAATAAAGACTTTATTAATAAATTTGTAAAAGATTCTGGTTTAGCTCATAGTCAGTTATGAAAAGTAACCATTATTAATCCGCAAGGAGCAATTTTTCCCTGTTGTATGGTAAGCCAAAAGAAATATGTGGTTGAAAATTTATTTTATCAAGATTCTGAGGACATATGGCATATGGAATAATAAAAAGTATCAGTTAAAAGAAGATTACTAAAAGAGGGTTTGATTTAACAGATAGTTCTATTTTTGTTATTATTGTATATTTGGTCCAAGCAGGAGATAGAATGGATTACCTTAAAGAATTTAAAATAAATTTAGCTTATCATTTTTCTGAGGTTTTAGAATATCCTTTTGCTAAACCCTACTGGATCTATGTGAGCCTAAGTCATAAATGTACCTATAAATGTCAGATGTGCGGAGTGGTTAAGATATTAAAAGGATATGAATTACAAACCAAGTTAATTAAGAAAGCCCTTAACGAAATAAATAGCTGGAACTGGGATTGTGTGGTGATGTTTACGGGTGGAGAGCCATTTTTGAGAGAAGATATATTTGAGCTAATTAATTATTCGGTAAATAGAAGACTGAAGACAGAAGTGGTTTCTAATGGCGCATTGATAAATAAAGAAATGGCTTCTAGAATAATCAATTCTGGTTTACAGAATATTGCCATCTCTTTAGACGGAGCAAAAGAATCCACACATGATCTGATAAGAGAAAGGGGGTCTTTTAAAAAAGCCTTAGATGCCATAACAAACCTTGTTATGACAAAGAAAAGAATGAATACAGGCCCCCAGATATCGGTTTGGACTACTATAATGAAAGAAAATGTTCAGGAATTGTTTGAGATAATAGATCTAGTTAAAGAGCTGGGAGTAGAATGTCTGGTATATCATCCCGTGATTGTAGCGCAGGATGATATGCAAAAGACCTCACCTAATGCGCCATTCTGGATAAGCGATGGTTACATAAAGATATTAAAGGAACAGATAGATAAAATTTTAGATTATCAATCCAAATATGGACTGGTGGCTTTCTTACATAATCCATATTTATGGTTGAAATATTTTGAATCTACCTTAACTAAGAAAGATTGGAAATGCAATCCTTTTGTATTCTTAAATATAGGTCCAGATGGAGAAGTACGTAGTTGCGGTTCTTCCTTTGGAAATATTAGAGAGATGAGTTTGGATGATTGTTTGGTATCCAAAGAAGCCTTTAATGCCAGAAGGACAATGAAACTCTGCCAGAAGCCTTGTCTGCAGACCTGTTGGGCTCATCCTGAGTCCAATTCTTTATTAGATATTGCAAATAGATTTATCGAGAGCATAAAAGATAATAAAGATAAAACTAAATTTTTAAAAGAGACAATAAAAATATTAGAAGAATACGAAAACCTATTAATCAGTTACAAAGATGCCTGAGTTAAAAGAGGTTATTATATCCATAACCAACCGCTGCAATTATAAATGCAGGATGTGTGATATACCTTTTCAGAAATCAAAAGAACTTACCACATCTCAATGGCAAAAAGTTATTAGAGACGCTTATTTAATTGGCGCAGAGACTATTGTATTTAGCGGAGGAGAGCCCCTATTAAGAGAAGATATATTTGAACTCATCTCTTATGTAAAAAATAATTCTATGAACTGTTGTCTTACTTCTAACGGATATCTTATAGATGAGGAGTGTGCATCTAGGCTTCACAACTCAGGCATTGACGTAGTCAATATTTCTATAGAAGGCCCTCCACAGATTCATGATTATTTAAGAGGTAGAGGGACATTTGATAAGGCAGTTTTTGCTTTAGAAAACTTAAGAAAATATAAAATAGAATCTACCATAGCAACTATGGTATCAAGATATAATTATAAATATTTAGATTATATTGTAGAATTGGCTAAGGAATACAAAGCCACCACTATAAAATTTCAACCCTTTAATAGAATCTTTCTAAGCAGTAATTGTAGTGAAGGTAATTTTTTTATTTCTAAAAGAGAAATTAAAAGAATGAAAGATATGACTAAAAAGGTTACTTGGCTCTGCAACAATTATGGTATTACCACAAATCCCCGCAGATATTTAGAGATGATGCCCCTTTACTTAAGTAGAAATCATTTTGATTCAAGCTTTATATGTAATACACTCTGGATATCCTGTCCCATAAACTCTCAGGGAGAAATTTATCCTTGCTGGGTTCTTACCCAGAAAGATAAATTAATAGGGAATATAAACCAAGACAGTTTTTTAAATATATGGAATTCCCAGAAACACAGGTCTGTAGTAGAAAAAATAAAAAAAGATGGCTGTCCTGGCTGTATGATGAGCTGTTATGATGAAAATTTTGGTAGGGACGGTCTTGAGACAAGAATAGTTACAAATGTAAAAAGACTTCAGAAAGAAGGGGCTTTTGAATATGTAAGGCGTATTCTAAAAAGATGGGGGAGAAGATTTAAATTTTATAATTCATATCGAGGTTCTCCGAGGCAGGCTTTTAATAGACTAAGAGGATTATTTAAGAAAAAGAAATTACACAAAACAGAAATAGATAAAGAAGAGATTGATAAAGCACTAAAAGAAATTGCTTTAATAAAAAAGATATTTGAGGAAGAAATCAGATGTCTGTCTTAAAGGTTAGTCTATATATTCCCTGTTTCAATGCTGCACAGACCATTCGACATTGTTTGGAGGCAGTTTTAAAGCAGTCCTATCCTCTGGAAGAAGTGATAGTAATTGACGATGGTTCAACTGATGAAACTGCCAGGATAGTTTCTGCTTATCCGGTTAGACTTATCAGACATACGCACAACCAAGGATTAGCAACCGCCAGGAATACAGCTATAAAAAATATAGGTACTGAATTTATTGCTGCTCTGGATGCGGACTGTTTACCTGAGGCAGATTGGCTTGTACAACTGATGAAAAGGTTTTCTTCTCCAAAAATAGCAGGCGTGGGAGGCAAGCTTTTAGAAAGTTATTCGAATAATGTATTTGATTTTTGGCGTGCAGTACATATGAGACAACATTGGGAAGATGAAGACCGCTTGCCTAGGTTTTTATTTGGTTCAAATACAGTCTTTCGCAAAGAGGCACTTTTGGCAGTAGGGCTATATAACGAGGAGTTTAAGAATAACTACGAGGACGTAGATATATGCCAACGCCTTAAGAAAGATGGTTGGTTTTTGATTTATGAACCCAAAGCCATAGTCCATCATCTAAAAAAAGATGATATCTGTTCAATATTGGAGAACTATTGGAGATGGAATATAGCTTATTATCAAAAAAAGAACTTTTATGACAATTCAAGAAATTTTGTTTTTAAGTTAAAAGATAATCTTGGTTTAGCAAATCGTTATATAGAAGAAGATCTCGCTGCAAAGAGGCATCAGTTACTCTATTTAGATTTTCTCTTGGCCTTGCACCATTCCTTGAAAGATTTTGAATACTTTACTTATAAAAACAAACAGGGATATTCTGACTGTTTACTTTTATCTTTGTGGTTGGCTTTAATTGATTTGACTTTCTTCTATCATTTTGATTCTGGAAAAGACCAGTTACCTACACTGATCCCTAAGAAGAATAGCTTGTTGCAAAACTTTTTTGCCTTAAATTTAATATTAGGCAGTTGTATATCAGGAATATTTAAAAGTAAAGACTTCAAAAGGATATTATATAAACATCTATTGTTATCTCTTTATAAAACAGATGACAATTATTTATTAGATAGATTGTTAAACCTTATTGAGCTGCATAAAGACTGGAGCAATTTGTTGAGAAAAAAACAACCAAACATTAATATCTTATTCTTAAAGAGCCTATACTTATATCTCCAGAGATGGTTAAAAGACTTAACTCTACGTTTTCCTGATATTGTCCGTATGATTGAAATTTCTGCAGGAAAAACAGATAAAATAAGTCCTTAAAAAAGGAGTTAATATGAAAATAAATAGAATACCAACCACATTAATCTTATCAGCTCTATCCTGGATAATCGCAATATCTGGATTGTTGGGATACGGTTATCTGATTATTTACAAAAATGAGATGAAATATTTAGTGCTTGCTCCTTTGATGCTGCTAGGAAGTTTGCTTTTAGCTGCGTTGGTTAGAATGTTTGGCAACATCGGGCAGATGATCTTTGACTTAAGAGTTGACATCCAACAGACCAAAGACATCCTAAACAGAGGTTTCGTAGGTCTAAGCCAAGACATCAAGAAACAACTCCAGGACCAAACCACCAGCATTATAGAAAATCTTCAA
>JAMWDA010000096.1 GCA_023818995.1 Candidatus Omnitrophota bacterium | reverse complement strand
GCAGCTCATCGCTTTCAGGAAAGCTCATCCTGTTTTAAGAAATAAGGGGCATTTTCGTAACTGTGATTATGTAGGTAGTGGATATGCTGATATAACCTGGCATGGGACAAAAGCTTGGTATGCTGATTGGTCAGCAGGAAGCAGAGTTTTAGCATTTATGCTTTGTGGTAAACACGCTAAAGGAGGAACAGTTGAGGATAACACCATTTATGTGGCTATGAATATGCATTGGGAACCTCACACTTTTGAGTTGCCTAAGATGCCTCAAGGTATGGGTTGGTATTTATTTGCTCATACAGATTATTTACCTCCTGATGATATTTGTGAGCCCGGTAAAGAAAAGCTTTTGGATAACCAGGAAGAGTTTTTAGTAGGACCACGGTCAGTCCTAATAGTTTTATGTAAACCATCCGTTAAAAAATCACCTAAAAGGAAAGGAGAAAGATAATTATGGAATCAAATTTTTCTGTAAATTATGAAAAGGGGGTAGCTAAAATTAAGCTTAGTGGTAGATTAGATGCTACCAATGCTGGTAACTTACAAGAGGAATTAAAGAAAGTTACAGATAAAAAAATTGAAAGATTAGTTTTTTTTGCTAAAGATTTAGAGTATATATCAAGTGCTGGTTTACGGGTAATTATATTTGCCAAACAGAAGATAGGAGTTGATTCTAAAGTGTATTTAATTTCACCTCAAGAAGCAGTTCTTAATGTAATTAAGATGAGTGGATTAGATAATTTTATGATTATTGAAGATACCTATAAGGATTAATATGGGGAAAGTTATATTGCCCGCGGTAAAGAATAGTTTATATCCCGCCATAGATTTTATTAAAAATTCGGCTAAAGAGTTAGGATTTGATAATAAAAAAATTTATGAACTTGAACTTGCCTCAGAAGAGGTTATCGTAAATATTATCAATTATGCCTATCCAAAAGGAGCAGGTGAAATGGAGATAACCTGTGTTCCTTTACAGGATGATAAAGGTATAAAGGTAGAGGTTGTGGATTGGGGTATTTCCTTTAATCCTTTGGATAAACCTTCACCTGATATAAACGCACCTATAGAAGAAAGAAAGATAGGTGGTTTAGGGATATACCTTTTGCGTAAAACTATGGATGATGTATCTTATCATAGGGAGGATGGTAAAAATATTTTGACTTTTGTTAAGAAGTTATGAGCGAAAATATAGGTTCGTCAAATTCAGAAAAAGAAGCTTGTCGTTGGCCAATCGCTTATATGAACAAAGAGATATATAAGAAGGGGGAAGTTATTTTTAAGAAGGGTGATAAGGCAGATAAGATGTTCTATATAAAAAAGGGTTCTATAAGACTACCTGAGTTGGATAAAGTGATTGGTAGTAATCAGATAATTGGTGAGATGGGGGTATTTTCTATACTTAAAGAGAGAACAGCTTCGGCAATCTGTGAGGATGACTTAGAGGTTTATACGATGGATAGAGAAGGTATAATTAAATTCTTTAAAGATAACCCTAATTTAGCAATTGAGGTTATGCAAACCAGTATTCAAAGATTTATAGAGAACTTGAAGAGGGAAACAGCAGAGAGAGAACGTATAGAGAGTGAATTAAGAATAGCAAGAGATATTCAAACGAGTATGTTACCGCAAAACTTTCCTCCTTTTCCTGAGAGGAAAGAATTTGATATTTTTGCTATAATGGATCCCGCTAAAGAGGTAGGGGGCGATTTCTACGATTTCTTTTTTGTGGATAAGGATAGATTGCTTGTGGCTATCGGTGATGTTTCTGGTAAAGGAGTGCCTGCAGCTTTATTTATGGCTACTACCAAGGTTTTATTGAAAGCAGAAGCATTACGTGGGTTTAATCTCGATGAAGTAGTTACTCGAGTGAATAATCTTCTATGTTCAGAAAATAGGGCTTGTATGTTTGTAACTATATTCTGTATGGTATTAAATACCACTACTGGTGAGTTGGAATTTTCTAATGCTGGTAATAATCCACCGCTTATATGTGGGGAAGATAGATGCTTTGATTTTTTTAGTTTACCTAAGAGTTGTGTAGCAGGAATTGTAGAAAATAATAAGTTTATCTGTAAAAAGATTATGCTTAAACCAAACGATATAGTTTTCCTTTATACCGATGGGGTTACCGAAGCTATGGATAATCAGAAGAGATTATTTTCTGAAAATAGGTTAAAGGAGACTTTGGAGAGGGTAAGGAGCAGATATTCCAGTGTAAGAGACATAGTTAATGCTATTCGCCAAGAGATAGATAATTTTGCTAATGGTGCACCTCAGTCTGATGATATCACTATGGTGGCACTAAAATTTTTTGGGAAAAGGAGCTTAATATGAAGAAGATTAAAAAGATAGGTATACTTATGGAGAGTGATTTCTATGAACCAGAAATATGGTATTATAAGTTTAGATTCGCTGAGGAAGGTATAGATGTTCATTTTTTGACAAGGCTTTGGGGTCAGCCTTCATTAACTTTTAAAGGCCACGAGTATCATATCCCTTTTGAAGTTAACGAGAGTTTTGAGAATATGGATAACGATGCATTGAAGAGTTACTCTGCATTTATTATTCCCGCGGGAATGGTGGCAGATAGGTTAAGATATACTGAAGATATAAATAAACTACCTCCGGCAGTAGAATTTTTGAAAAGGGTTTTTAAAGAGAAGAGTATCATTAAAGGAGTGATCTGCCATGGTATGTGGCTTTTATCCCCTGTTCCTGAATTAGTTAGGGGTAGAAAGGTAGTTGTGCACAATAATCTTTTAGGAGATATAAAAAATATGGGTGCTATCTATGTAGATAAAGATGTCGTTGTAGATAAGGACCTCGTTACTGCCCGTAGTGGTGGACATTGCCATCTTTTTGCTAAAAAAATTATTGAGTTAATTTCTTAAGGGAAGGGGGTGAGATGTTTATCTTTAGAGATAAGTTAAAAAAAATAGATATGGGAGGAGGAGTTATTAGACAGTATCTTGGTGCGGGCAAAAATATGAATGTTCAACATTGGGATATGGCTGATGGTAGTGTGGTAAAGATGCATAAACACTCTCAAGAACAGTTTGGTTATGTTATTAAAGGTGGATTTAAAATGATCGTAGGAGAGGAGACAGCGGAACTTAAGGCTGGTGATGCCTATTTTATCCCTCCTAATGTACTTCATGAGTTCGTTGCTATTGGCGATACAGAAGCTATTGATGTATTTAGTCCGGTAAAATTAGATTTTCCTTGGAAAGATGAGTAAGGGAAAATTTAAAATTAAGGAGGTAGATTATGGCAAAAGTTTTGATATGTGCTACAAATTTTGGTACATGGGGTGAAGAATTACAGGCGCCATGGGATATTATTAAAAAAGCTGGGCATCAGGTAACCTTAGCTACATGGTTTGGTAAGAAACCATTACCGTTAGCTGTTAGCGTTGACCCCAATTTTTTTGACCCAATTATTAAATTCCATGTTAATCCACCTGATGTATGTCAGAGAATTAAGGAGTTAACCGATGGTGATGAGTGGACACACCCTATTAAATTCAAAGATGCTAAGATGTCTGATTACGATGCTTTGGTTCTTACCGGTGGTTTAGGAGCAATGTTAGATATGTGCAATAATTACAATTTACATAAGCTTATCCTTGATGCGTTAGAGCAGAAAAAGTTAGTTGGTGCACTTTGTTATTCGGTAGCTACTTTAGTATTCTGCAGGAACCCAAAAACGAAGAAGAGTGTAATCTATGGTAAAAAGATTGCTGCTCATCCGGCAGCTTGGGATTTCTATGGGCCAGATTTTGATTTTACTTATGAGTTGTATGGTGCTACTCCTGATAATAGCGGAGCAGTAGGTTTACATACCCCTGGTTTTTTATGGCCTCTTGAACATATTGTAAGAGATGCAGTGGGACCACGTGGTAAGTGTATTGCCGATGCTAAGGCAACTCGTACCAGACCCAAGGTTGTTTTTGATTGGCCATTTGTTACGGGGACTTCAGTAGAATCTTCTATTGCTTATGGAGAGAAAATTGTGGAAATATTAGCAAAATTAGAAAAAGAAAAGATGAAAAAAAGCGCGTCTAAACCCTCTAAAAAGAGTAAGAAAAAATAGGAAATGATAGCACCCTCCCTAAAGCTCTTTTTATACTTTAGGGAGGGTGTTAGCTTTTTAGAAAGGTTTTTCTATTAGTTTTGATAAAATAGGGAGGAAGAATATGCCGGCAATAATTATCCATTCCTTAGAACTTACCGATGAGCAGAAAAAGATCCTTGCTGATAAATACATAACAATTTTTTCGGAGATAACAAAAGTTCCTAAGGATAGGATTTATCTTTTCTTTAATGGTTACACTTTAGATAATGCTGCCTGCGATGGAGTTTTATTTTCTCAACGTCCACCAAAATTGGCTGTAGGTAAGTTTAACCAGCAAAAAACAGGAGAGTGATATGGATACCAATGAGGCAATTGTTAAGACATTGGAGTTAATAGGTGTTGATCATGTTTTCGGAGGAACAGGTCAAGTTAATGGTAGCATGCTTCTTGCTCTTAAGCGCTCGGATAAAATAAAAACTATAATTATTAGAGATGAGCAAGGAGCATCTTTTATGGCTTGTGGTTATGCTATGTTTTCTAATAATAAGTTAGGCGTTTGTTTTGCTACTGGTGGGCCGGGAGAATTTAATCTCCTTTCGGGATTAGCTGTAGCTTATTCTGATTCCTTACCTGTATTGGCAATCTCAGGGTATACTTCTAAACCGGATAGAGGTAAAGGAGCTTTAAACGAAGATACAGGGTTGAATAGAACTCCTGATGGAAGAAAAATATTTTCTTCTACTACGAAGAAATCCTTTATTATAGAGGATGCTGATGCTACCTGTGATATTTTAGAAGAGGCAATAAATCTTGCTTTTGAAGGTCGGCCGGGACCGGTTCATATTCATGTGCCGAAGAATATTACTATTGCTAAAGTGAGTAATTTTAGGAATATAAAATTGGATATAAAACCAGTCTTACCTAAAGAAGAAGATATAGAGTTAGCCGTAGAGATAATTTCTAAAGCGATAGAGAGAAATTTAGATATTATGCTACTCGTGGGTTATGGAGCATTAAGGAGCCAAGCTCAAAGAGAGATTATAGAATTTATAGAGAGGTTTAATATACCTTTTGCTACTACAATGGATGCTAAAGGGATTATTTCTGAAGATCACCCTTTAGCTTTGGGAGTTTACGGGACAAGTGGCGATCCAGGAGCAAATAATTATTTTGATTTAGCTAAATTAGTTATCGCTATAGGTAACTCCTTTGCCCAAAATGCGACATTTGGTTTTAAGCAAGATTTGTATAAAGGTAAAACTTTAATTCATATCAATATTGACCCTAATGAGATAAATAAAGTTTATAAAGCTGATTGCGGAATTATAAGTGATGCTAAGTTGGCTATTAAAGCGATAATGGAAAGATTAAAGGGTAAAGTAGGGAAAGTTAATCCTAAAATAATTCAAAAAGAGTTTTGGTATGATTCACCTATTGATTATTCGGGGAATAAAATTCATCCTGCTGAACTTGTAAAAGTTATGTCAAGGAATTTACCCAAGGAGGCAATTGTTTTAGGTGATGCGGGGGCACATATGCTTTGGCTTAACTGTTACTTGCACCTTACGCAGAATCAGAGGTATCAAAATCCTGGTAGTTTTGGTCCTATGGCAAGTCATGTGGATGCGGCTATTGGGATAAAGTGTGCACTTCCTGATAAAACGGTTATTTGCGGTTGTGGTGATGGTGCTTATCAGATGGCTGGTTTTGAATTAATGACTGCTGTGCAATACAATATACCTGTTATCTGGGTAATTTTTAATAACGGCGAGTTTAACGTTATTAAGAAGTTTCTTCTTAACCTTTTTGGTGAGGAAGCATTTATGAAAT
>JAMWDA010000095.1 GCA_023818995.1 Candidatus Omnitrophota bacterium | reverse complement strand
TTATAAGCTGCCCCCATTTCTGATTTTAAATTTACCAAAGATTTTTCTAATTTTTTTATCTCTACTGCAAATTTTTTCCTAATAGCTTTTATCGCTAATTCCTTTTCTTCCTCTAACTCTTTAATTTTATTCTCCGATTCTATTTTCTTTGAATTATAACCTTCATTTATAATATTTACTGCTGTAATATACTCATCTACTATTTTAGGGATATCTTCATATCTACCTTCCTCAATGGCTTTGTTAAGTTTATCAATAAAATCATTATAAAATGATGCAAGACGCTCTTCTTTCCATTCCTTTAAGGTTTTTTCTATATAATTCCTAATGATTGCTATTCTCTCATCATACAACTTAACCTCATTTTTAATCTCACTCTCCATCTCATTACGAAGTTGGCTTATATGATCTTTAAGAGAAGCTATTTGTTCGGCGTATTTCTCAGAAATTGCTTTAGCTCTCTCCTCTACAGTTTTTTTAAGTTTATCTAACTCAATAAAAAACGGCCTCCACCACTGCTGGGAGAAAACGGTTTGGAATCTACTCCTCCGACGCATTATTTCCCAAAAAGGTACGTCCGGTCTCATTCCACATTCACATTCACGAGACGGTATTACGCTATTAATATTATCCGGACTCTGAGGTATAATATCGCCTGTTTTATCTAATCCCCATGGAAGCCTTCCTGCATAAATAGGAGAAACTATTCCCATCACCAAAAAAATACCTATTAAAAATATACCCACTCTTCTCATAACCCTACCTCCTTTTTAAATTTAACCTCTTTAAATCTTTAAACTAAAACCTATCTATAAAAAACAGCCGGGTTACCTTAAATTTCGGCAACCCGGCTATCCTTTTATAAAGTTTTATCCTTAAACGACGAATAGGATAAATTAATCCACACTAAAACTTGTGTATTATTTCTTATTTATGCTATTCGTATTTTCAAGGACCCGTGGCTTTCCGCCCTCAAGATTACTCTTGAGTTTGGCTTTGTCGATTTTAAGTACCCCTATAAAACAAAGATAAGAAAGAACAATTAAGCTTTAGCTGTTCTTAAAAAAAAATTTTATTTTACTCTTCTCACTCATTTTTGTCCGTGGCTTTTTAGGTTTGTTATATAACAATAGCATAATTCTTAGATAATTTTCAAGAGTAAAAAGCTAACTTTTGTTTTACCCCCCTTCCACCCGCCGGGTGCAATGGGGGGTAATGGGATTACACCCCTTAGGTATTAAGTACCATTAATGTGTTAGGGAAGATGTAAGATAAGTTAACGTAGAAGAGAAACTATAACAAAATAATAAAAACAGCCCCAACGGGATTTGAACCCGTGTCTTATGGCTGAGAACCATATGTCCTAGGCCGGACTAGACGATGGGGCCTACAAAATTATCCCTTATTTTTTCATTATTTTATTATAATAATTTTTAATTGTCAATTTTTAAATAGAAAGTGTGATGGAAATGGGAAGAGAAATTGTATCCCCCTTCCCAAAGGATTAGTTTTAAAATTGTTTTCTGATTTAAAAGAACTTTTGTTAACAACAAGATAATAAAGACTACAGGAATTATCAAATTATTTAAGTTTTCCCACTCTATAAAATTAACAAGCACAATCTTTTGACAAAATAAGCAATTACCCCGCCAAATAATCAAGCTAAATACTTAGAGAATTTGACAAAAACTATTAAGCTTTATATCTCCAATTTAGCTTTAGAAAATTCAGACATAACCAATTAAACTATGGTTCCATAGAAGAGAAGAATTTATCAATAATTTTTCCCACAATTATATAAAGATGGCCAGATTATACTTAAAAAATTTTTTAGTATTTAACAGAACATTTTATTCTAATGTCTTTTCTTTTCTTTAAATCTATCAAAATGGGACTTTTATCAGAGAGAGAAATTACCTCTACTTTGGGAGAAAATATATCTTCTTCGTTCTCTTCTTTTACCACTGCTAAAAAACCATTACTTAGTTCAACTACCGTACCTACAGGATAAACTCCCATAACACTAAAAAATTTGTCAAATAATAAGGGATCTAAAAATCTACCTTTTTCTTTAAACATAATATTATAAACTATCTCCGGAGGATACTCTTTCTTATAACTTCTTCTTAAACGAAGTGCATCGTAAAAATCACACAGAGAAACAATCAAAGACACCTTATGAGGCTTATAAGGATAGATTAATTTAGGGTATCCTCCTAAATCGTATCGTAGATGATGTTCAAAAGCAACCAAAGCTGGTAATATCCCTAAAGAATTAACATATTTTAAAAGTATTCTTGCTCCTATAATCGTATGCCTATGCATTTTTTTCATCTCTCCATAGTTAAAAGAACCCGGTTTACTAAGTAATTCCTTAGAAATTGCAATTTTACCCATATCGTGAAATAAACCTGCAATACCAATATTTATAATATTTTCCTTATTAAAATTGAGTCGTGCCGAAAGAAACATAGAGAGAATAGCCACATTTATAGAATGAAGAAAAGTAAGCAAATCATGCTCCTTAACCATAGATATGGTAAACAAAGAAAACTCACCGTTTAATAATTTTCTAAAGAGGTTATTAATGAAAACTTTGGTTTTTATTACATCAATAGTATCGTTAAACAACATCTCTGTAAATAAATTGCTCACTACCCCAATTACATCTTCATCAAGGTTTAAATCTTTTATTCCTAATCTCTCCTCACCTAAATTATCAGAAGTTTTTATTCTCCCAACATATATATGTTTTACTCCTAAAAACGAAAGGTATTTCTCATAATCTACTTTTATATCTTCTTTTTTAGTAATCAATAACTTAATAAAATTATACAATTCTTCTCTACTAACCCCTCTTATTAAAATTATCTTCTCTATTCCTTTACTAATTAAATCGGAAATCAAATACCTCATCCTTTTACTTAATTCAAAAAACACTTCCTTGCCCGAAACAAATTCTTCTCCTACAATACCAATAACTATTTCTTCATTTCTATTTAAAATTTCTAATAATCTTTCATAAACTTTATCCACAGCTTGCTTAGACATAATATGCTCAAGGGTATAAAGCTTTACAACCTGTAAAGCGGAGGCAAATTCTGTAAGAAATTTCTCTAATTCTAACATATAAATTTTATAGTTTTGCCAAAACTCTTAATATTTCCTTCTTAACCTTTCTTTCCCACCAAAAAAAATACCTCCTACTCAAATTATGTAAACTTCTCTTAGCTGGCTTAAAATTTTCTTCTTCAATAATTCTTAAGTTGTCTAAAAAAACGCCTCTTCTTATACCAAATAAATTATAAATACCAACTAACTTTTTTCCTACCAAATCTTGCAATTCTTTATTGCCTTTCTTTAAGATTTTTAGTGCTTCCCTTTTAAAAAATATATTATCAGAATCTAATATTTTCATAAGAAAATCTGTATCTATCAAAGATAGCTTACCCATATTATTAAGAATCTCTATCCTCAACATCGTATTATCAAGATAAAAAAACAACTTCTTTAAAAAGTTTAAACCCTCTATACCATCTATATCTTTCCCTATTTCTATAACTTTCTTTATTCCCTCTAATGTAGAGAAAAAAGATTTTTTAAGAGAAATGAACAATAATTCCCTCTTTTCAGGAAATAATTTAAAAAATAACTTTAAAATTCTTTTCTTTAAACTTGAATTTTCCCAATTATTTAAAATATTATCTATATAAAAATTATCATCCAATGTGCTTTTCTCAATATTCTTAAAAAAATAATTGAATTCGTCTTCATCTAAATTATCTTTGCCACTTAAAATAATTTTCTCTAAAAAATTTCTTGCTTTTTCTTCGTTATCTTTATATAGGGTAAGTATCTCATCATCTTTTTCTTCTTTTATTTTTTCTTTCACTACTTGCCAAAAACATTTTACGAACTTTGCATCTTTTTTTTCTATAATACTATCCCACTCCTCCATAATCTTTTTAACTATATCTTCTAAATAAAATTTGTCACTCACCATAGAAAAAATATTCAATAGCATATACCTATAATTGTAAGATAATTCTTCTCTATCTATTTCTCCCATGCCCGTATTTTCTATAGCATTAACCATCTCTAATAATGTATCTTTATAAACATTAGTAACAGGGTTTTCATCTAAACAATTAAATAACTCTTTTACTTTCTCCTTGACACTTCTGTCAAAGATAAACTTTGAATTCTCTATCCTTCCCTTTAATTGTTTTGCTACCTCTCTATTTTTTTCTATATCCAAAATTTTAGAAAATAAATTAAAAGTTAAAGGGTTAAAATTTCTTTGATCAAAATTAATATCCCACAAAACATCGCATAAAATAATAGGGTCTATATCTTTAATAAAATCTATTACTTCTATAGGAATATCCTCTTTTACAAACTTATGTTCTTTCATAATAAATTTTGCGAAAGATTTACTACAATTTTTAAATCTCTCATCGCCAGTTTCCTTTATATAACGCAATATCACAATCAATTTCTCCAATAGGACTCTATCATTGATAATATCTTTCAAGTTAAACTTACTTATTATCCTATCAAAATTATCTATAAAAGTATTTAGTTCAACTGAATTTATTTTTTTATTATAAATTCCTTCTATAAAGCATTTCCACACATCTTTACCTTCTTCTCCATATTCTACTTCCAAAAGTTCAGAATAATCTAATTCTTCAATTTCAATATTAACTAAAGACCTATCTAAAAATATTTTTCCTAACCCTCCTTTTACCACGATATCTTTAATAGGTAAAGAAACTGTAGATAAAAAACTAATAAGTTCCTCTAAGGTTAATCCTTGTCTGATAGTTATCTTTTTTATTTTACGATAATGCAAATATGATGCTAACTCAATATAAGCACTCTCCTCATCTAGTTGTTCGCCTCCTATTAATATAGATTTGGGAGTAATACCTAATATTATAGGATTAAATATGGAAAAAAGCTCTTCGATTATATCTTTAAAATTCTTAACTGAACTTTGAAAATAAGGGTGCTCATCAAAATATATACAAGCATTAGTCAAAGATATCTTAAAATTATTAAGAAATTCTTTAATCAATTCTTCTCTATCCATAAATCTAAAAATAATCTTTATAAATTTTAAAAATATTTGTAATCAATGATGTAGAACGAGGCAATGTTTCTAAAAACCTTGTAACACCGTACCTTACACAACCAAAACCTGAGGAAAAACTCTTATTAAAAGAGCTCTTTAAATTTAAACTAAAAGTATCTTTTATAAAATCAGAAAAACCATCTATATTGGCAAACCTACCAAGGAAGTTTACTTTAAGACTACTAATTTCAATTTCTTGTTTTAAATCAAAAATAATCTTTTCTAAACTTTCTTTTGTTTTTTCTTTAAGAAAATTATTCAAACTAGCCGAAGCTAAATTAATGTATTTATCACCATCCTTTATATTTATCTCTTTGGAAGAAAAAATATTTCTAAAAGAGCTATAATAAAAAATTAACCGATGAGCTGTCTCTTCAGAAACTGACAATTCTTTACTTAAATTCCTAATAATCTCTTCTTCTCCAAAATCAAATATTCTATCCATAACTAATTGTGAATTTAAAAAATAACTCACCCTCGTTTTCCTATAACTTATACGAATGGATAGCAAACCAGATTCTTCTTTACCCTCAAATCCAGAAGCGAAATCGCACAAAACATCATAAACAAATCCTCGGAAGTTACGGTTAAAATTGTCAAATGCGCTCTCAAATTGCTCAACTAATTTACTCTTGGTAAATATGAGAAGAGATTTTATCTTTAATTTTTTAGCCAATATACCTATAGGAGGAGTATTGAATTTTCTTCCTTCTATTTCGTAATGATAAACTAAATGATGCAAAGGATAATCTTGCCACTCTAAGAATATATTCTCAATTTGTTTCTTAGCAGAAATAATATCTTGGGGGGTAATCTTCTTTTCTCTGTGCATTCCTAAAGGTACTAA
>JAMWDA010000094.1 GCA_023818995.1 Candidatus Omnitrophota bacterium | reverse complement strand
TTATAACCGTCTCTATAAACGATGAATCTATACGATTAACTTTTTTAGCAAACCCGGAAAGAAGAACAAAATCGCATAATGTATTAATCTTACGGGGAATACCTCCTGTATGTAAAAATATTAATTTTGCTGCCTCCTTATCAAAAATCTCTTCGGAGTTGTTAGCGCTATCACTGCCCTTAGCAATCTTAAGTCTATAGGCTATGTATTTATCTACCTCCTCTTCATTCAATGTGCCTAAATGACAGCGAACAGCTATCCGCTGAGAAAGTGGTTTTAAAGCATCTATTTTAGACTTTAACTCCGGCTGTCCTAAAATCAAAAGAGTAAGAAGGAATCTTTCTTCTGTCTGAAAATTTAAAATCAACCTGAGTTGTTCCAAAATGCTTGTATCTTCAATAATATGTGCTTCATCTATAACAATTACATTTTCTTTACCCTCACGCACATTATCCAATAAAACGTTATACAATCTTTCTAACAAAGGGTCAATGAGAAGTTCTGTTTTTTTCTCCGGTAAACTCTGGGGACTTAGAGAACGTAATATTGCTCTAATTAATTCTGCAGGTTCGCTAAAGGCTGGGTTGTTTACATACGCCCAACAGAAACGCTGATTACCCAAATCGCGTAAAATAACCCTCGCAATCAAAGTCTTGCCGCAACCAAAAACTCCTGTAAGTAAAGCACACCCCAAACCCTGAACAATAGCGTAAGTTAACTTCATAAGCACATCTTCATGTTGAGGAGAAAGATAAAGATAGCGAGGGTCAGGGGTATTTTGAAATGGTCTTTCTTTTAAATTCCAATACGCTTCATACATTACTTCTTCTCACTAAGCCAACGGGCAATTTTCTCTTTATAATCCTCTATATCCTTTATATTTACTCTGATACTCTTAATAGACATAGCTTCTCGTTGTTCTATTTCTTTATAAGGCTTAAAAGTAACAGACACTTCTTCTTTTTTCTTCTTTCCTTCTTCCTTTAATTCTGTCTTATCTTCACAAACACGAGCAACTTCTTCAAAAGTAGTTAAACCTTTTAGAACCTTTCTTTTACCATCTTCCCATAAAAGAGTCATCCCTTTTTCAGAAATTTTTCTTCTTAGCTCTACTGTAGAAGAACCCTCTATAATCATCTCCCTAATCTCATCATCTACACACATAAGCTCAAAAATTCCTGTTCTCCCATAGTAACCTGTTCCTTTACATTCTTCACAACCTCTACTGCGATAAACTATCAGATCCGGCTTATCCTCTATGTTCCACTTCTTACATATTACTTTAGAAGGTTTATAAGGTTCTCGGCAATGAGGACAAACTAATCTAACTAATCTCTGTGCCATTACTCCAATAAGAGAAGCGGAAACCAAAAAAGGCTCTATACCCATATCCACTAATCTTGCTACAGCACTAACAGCATCGTTGGTATGTAGAGTTGAAAAAACTAAGTGTCCGGTCAAAGCTGCCTGCACAGCCATCCTTGCTGTTTCTAAATCTCTTATCTCTCCTACCATTATCACATCAGGGTCCTGTCTTAAGATTGCCCGTAAACCATTGGCAAAAGTTATCCCCGCCTTAGGATTTATCTGAACCTGACGAATAAGTCCTAACCTATACTCTACAGGATCCTCTAAGGTAATAATGTTTCGGTCAGGAGTATTTATCCTCATAAGTGCTGAATAAAGAGTAGTTGTTTTACCACAACCTGTTGGTCCTGTAGAGAGGATTATCCCATATGGTTTAGATATCAAATCCTCGTATCTTCTCAAATCTTCATAGGTAGTAAATCCCAATCTCTCTAAGCCAATAGCTACTGACCCTGTATCTAAAAGACGCAAAACCAAATTTTCTCCATGAATGGTAGGTAAAGTAGATACTCTAAAATCAATTATCCGATTATCAACGTGCATTTGAAAATGCCCATCCTGTGGTTGCCGTGACTCAGCAATATCCATACCAGCCAAAACCTTTACTCTTGAAATTATAGCTAACTCCCATTCTTTAGGTGGAGAAGGTATTTCATGCAATATCCCATCTATACGGAAACGAATCCTTGTAGAGTTCTCCTCAGGTTCAATATGAATATCTGACGCCCTATCTCTAACCGCTTGTGAAATAATAAGGTCAACTATTTTAACTATTGAAGTTGTCTCACTTAAAGGTTTACCTTTCTCTACCTTTACTTCCGAAAATATATTTCCCTCCTTCTCCTTTTTATAGTATACCTTCTTAATAGTTTCCTCAATATCTGTGGGAGCAGAAAGATAAACTTCTAAAGGGTAGCCGGTAAAAAGCTGAATCTGGTCAATATAAGAAACATTTGTGGGGTCTTGCATCGCTACATGGAGAGATTCATTTTTTATATAAAGAGGAACTGATTGAGTATTACGTGCCAAATCCTCAGGATAAATCTTCAACAAATCCTCACTTACTACAATATTAGTTAAAACCATATACTCCACACCCAGCTTCTGAGCAATTACCGTATACAAAGCATCTTTGTTGAGTAGATGCATATCTACGATAATCCTCTCTAAAGGCCTTTTTAACTTTTTCGTTTCATTAATAGCCTTTTCTAACTCTTGAGGAGAAAGCAACTGAGATTCTATAAGTATCTGTTTTAATTCTTCGTCCTTCATTGTTTTTTCTTTAAGGAATTAATCCAACTCTCTACTAACTTCCTATCCGAAGCACGAGGAGATAAATTTAAATACTTCTTATAACAAGCAATAGCTTTATCTTTATCGTTAAGAAAAATTTCGTAAATGATACCTAAGTTATAGTAAGCATCACTATCGTTAGGGTTTAATTCTAAGGCGGAGAGCAAATATTGAGAAGCCTCCCAGTAATAGCCAATTTGTAAATAAAGGATAGCCAAATTATAGTGAATATGAGAATTGTAGGGTTGTAATTTCAACAACTGTAAGTAAGCTTCTATAGCTTTATTTAGGTCATCTTCTGCTAAGGCATTACTTATATCCTTTAAAATTGTATTCAAACGATTATCTTTAAAGTTAACTTTATCTTCTTTTTTAAAAGATTTCGTATCCTCACTAACAGATATAGAGAAAGCTTTTGTTAGTAATTCTTCTGCTTTCTTAAATTCTTCGTCAGCTTTTAAATATTCTCCTTGAGAATTATACTCTTTTGCCTTTAAATAATGTTCCTCTGCTTGATTAACAAGACGGGAATAATCATCATCGTTGGTATTTCCTAAACAAGAATAGTAAATACTTGCATTAAAAAATAGCACAAAAAAAACAATTAAACTTTTAATTCCTCTCCTCATCACAAAACTTTACATCAATGAGTTACAGAATTAAGCTCAACCTCCACAGACTTTGGCGGATTATCTTTTGTTTGTTTCTGGCTAATTTCCTCTTCCCAAAAGTTAGGTATAGAATCGATTCTTTCTCTTAACTGAGAATTCATCTTGGCTATATCTGATAAGATAGCCTTTAGCTCTTTTATCTTATTTTCGTTTAATTTTAATCGCTCTATTAACCTTGCCTTCTCTAAATTACTATCTATATAACTTTGCTTAATCAAAGCAATCTCCTTTATATAACTGTCTATCCGCTGACTAAGTTCTGCCACTTCTTTATTACGCTTTGCCAATTCCTCCTCAAGGTTAAGGATTCTTTCTGCTCTTCTTCCTAACTCTATCTTAAGAGCCTCTATATTCTTTTTATTCTCTTCATCCTCCTTTTTTATAGCCACATAATCATTACTAAGTTTTTCTATCCCAGATTTAATCTCTCCTATTATCTCTTTTCTTTGTGATAACCCTGCTTTCAATTTCTCTAAATTTCTTAAGCTATCCTCTAAAACTGCTATATGCCCACTAATATTTTTTAAATCTTTATCTTTCTTGGCTAACTCTTTTTTCAAATTATAATTCTCCTTAGATAACATAGATACCTTTTGATTGATATCGTTCTTAAGAGAAACTAAATCTTGGTATTTATTCTTAACCCTTAACAACTCCTGATTTTTAAATTCATTTTCACGGATTACTCTTATTAACTGTCTATCTTTGGCATTAAGTTTTTTTTGAAGTTCCATATTCTCTTTTCTTAACTTGGCAATATTATCGTTCAAGAGATTAATCTTACTATCTAATTCTTCCTTCACCTCTTTAAAGAAATCTTTTATTTTTCTCTCCACCTTTATATTATCATTGCTTTCACTTTGGGAAGCTAATTTTAGTGCCTCTAATTTTTCAAGAGAAATGGTATTCTCTTTCGTTAAAATTGCTCCTCTCTCTTTAAGTTGATAATTTTCTCTCTTTAAATTCTCTAATTGCTCACTTAGATTGTAATTCATCTTATTTAACTGAGAAATCATCTCTTCTTTACTTTGTATATCTTCTTTAAGATTAGCACTGTAGGTGATAGCATCTTCCAATAATTTATTCATACCATTAGTAAACCTTTCTTCTACATCTTCCACCTTGTGTAACATAATCCTAATTTTTAAATTTACTATAAAAATGGATAACAATATCAATAAGATAACCAAAGGAAAAACCAAAAAGGGTAGTGGTTTCATCTCTCTATCTTTACCTCTCTCAATTCCAATTTAAAAGGTTTAGGTAAGGAAGTTAAAATACCTCTCTTATATCCTACTAATGGTTCGTTAGTATCTTTCAGTATACGGGCAGTAACAAAAATAATTAAATCGGTCTTTTCTCCTGGGCTCTCCTCTGAATCTTTAGCATTATAAGTAAAAATAGCTCCCAAAATAGGAATAGAACCTAAAATAGGAACCTTTTTTACTGTATGAGATGACTTATCTTTTATTAACCCACCGATTACCACAGTCTGATTATCTTTAATCTGAACCTCTGTTTCTGCTGTGCGAGTAGTGGTAATTGGTCTTACCTGGTCACCTTGGATAGTTATCCAACTCTCAATATTACTTACCTCAGGTTTTATTTTCATCCTTATATGGTCATCAGGACTTATCTGGGGAGTAACTTCTAATGTCACACCTATTCTTTCTGATTCGCTTTCCCAGCCGGTAATCTCCCATTTACCTGTCTCGCTATTCCTCTCAAATTTTGGTACAGGAACACTCTTACCTACATGGATAATTGCTTTTTGATTATTAAGGGTAGTAATACGAGGATTAGCCATAAGTTTTGCGTCCTGCTGTGTTTTAATAAAATTCAGTATGCTCTGAAACTCGCTAAAATCAAGTATACCAAAAGCAAACTGGGAAGCTTCTACCATGGGGAATGAACCAAGCTGATAAGTATCTTGGGGAAAGAATATCCTTTCTCCTTTAAAAGGAAAATCAGAATCAACCGTTATCTCACCTGTAGTAGAATCTATCTGCGTAGAATACTTGGGGACAGGATACATACTCTTATTTGAACCCCATTTGTTAAAAGGGAAAGTTGTTGGTCTTTTAGAACCGGAAGCTACAATCTTAGCTGTCCAATTTATTCCCAACTCCTCAGAAACATTAAGACTTGTCTCCACGAAACGTGCTTCTATTAAAACCTGAGGTGTAATGTGGTCAAGTTCTCTAAGCATCTCCTCTATTCTATTTATTACCGCGGGCATATCGGTAACGATCAAAGAATTGGAACGAATATCTGCTTCAATTGTTCCTTCTGTAGACAAAACTTTTTTTAAAGTATCCTTGAGTTTGGAAGCATCGGCATGGTTAAGCTTAAACAACTTGGTAAATCTACCTTCTCTCTGTGCTTCCTCAGGAGTAGTGACTTTGATTACGTTATCCTTTTTAATATAGGAAAATCCATTGACAGTAATAATGGAGTCTAACGCATCCTCTAATCTAATATTATGTAACTGAACGGTTATAGGTCCTTTTACTGACTCAGAGAAAACAATATTGAGATTAAACTGTTTAGCAAGCTGTCTTAAAACATCTTTAATGTCTACCTCTCTAAATTCTAAATATTCAATAATGGGCGTATCTTTATTCTCAGCTAAGGCAAATGTAGTAAGAATTATTAACCATAAAAAACAAAATTTAAATATGCACTTTAGCATAACCTTCATAATTTTATTATAGTTTAAAAAAAATATTCCTCAAGACAAAATAAAAGCTTTAAAAAACAATAAACCTATCTACTTTTGTTAGTAATCTCCTCAGGCAAACCTAAATAGAAAGTATCATCTCCCTTTTTAAGAAGCACTTTATCTCGCTGAATATCTAAAACCGTATAGCCATCTATTCTTTCGCCCACGGTAA
>JAMWDA010000093.1 GCA_023818995.1 Candidatus Omnitrophota bacterium | reverse complement strand
ATGTATTTTTTCACCAGGGCGAATACCTATATATTCAATTTGACATTCAGGAGCAATTGCTTTTGCTAAATCAATTATTTTCATACTTGGTATTTTGGGTACAAAGATTTCTCCACCATGCATTTTTTCTATACAACTTATCACAAATTCTACCCCTTGTTCAAGAGTAATCCAGAAACGCGTCATTCTTTCGTCAGTGATTGTAATTGTTCCAGTTTTCTTTTGCTGTTTAAACAAAGGTATTACGCTTCCCCTTGAGCCAACTACATTACCGTATCTTGCGCAAGACATCCGCGTTTGTCTTAATCCTCCCACATAAGCATTTGCTGCTACAAAAAGCTTTTCCATGCACATTTTTGTTGCGCCATATAAATTTACAGGATTAACTGCTTTGTCTGTGCTTACCGCTATAACTTTCTCTATATTATGGTCTATTGCTACTTCAATTACATTCTGCGCGCCTAAAATATTTGTTTTTACTGCCTCAAAAGGATTATATTCACATAGAGGAACTTGCTTTAATGCTGCAGCATGAACTACAATATTTGCACCATCCATTGCTCGTTCTAATCTATCTTTATCTCTCACATCACCAATAAAGAATCTCAAATGAGGGTTATTATTAAATTTTTTCTCCATCTCCCATTGTTTTAACTCATCACGACTAAAAATCCTTATTACTTTTGGCTTATATTTCTTAAGCATAATCTCTGTAAACTTCTGCCCAAATGAACCTGTCCCACCAGTTAATAGAATTATTTTCTTATTCCAATCCATTGTATTCCTCCTAATCTTGAAAACGTTATCAAGATTTTCCTCATATAATCTTGTTTGCTTGTTATCTATAATTTAAAAATACTAAAACCGTATATATAAATTTGTTCCTCTCATTTTAGCGTTTTAGCCCTAATTCACAAGGCTAAATTTACCCTCCTCCTTAAAATTATCTCTCTATCCATTAGAGTATCTTAGAATAAATTTTACCTTCAATTTACCGCAGAGAATAAACTTAGGTGAAAATTAACCATTTGATATATTTAGATTATTACTCAAGTAACTTCTTATCTTATTCTACATCCTGTTAATTATTTAAACAATTCAAATAATTTATCTAATTATCATCGACACTTATTAAAAATTTGACTATTTTTAAAAGAATAGTTAAAATTTTGGGCTAATATAAAGAAACTCCAAACTACCACAAACTTATTGTGAAAAAATCTTTAATATTTTCTTATAGAAAAATACATTATACAAGAAATTTATTTTTTGCAAAATAGAAATGTCACCTTTTAAAAGAAACTCATCTAAAAGTAATCTCTTTTTGTTTATAGTAAGTCTTCTTTTACTTTTTTTACTTTTAAACCGTCCTGCCATTTGTTATAAATAATGCCACTATTATATTTCAGTAACAGAGATTTTCTTAATAGAAAAACCTCTTTTGAGAAATTATTGTTAAAGGGATGCTAAGGAATAAATTCTATTTTATAAACCTACGGTGTCTATCTCTAAGGAAAGCAAACTATCCTATTTAGATGAGAGAGGAAAAGTCTTTAGTTTGTGTTCATTGAATTGTGTTTATAAGGAACTTTGTTCTTCCATTCTCAGCAGTAAATTTAACGCAGATGATTAATAGCAACACTTCTATATTACCCAAGAATTGTTTTTTATGCATTTAGCATTGTCTCCATAATCTAATAACTTTATTGCCCAATAAATAAAAAATAATCCTATCGCACCAAATAAAACTGATAAAAATATCCAAATAACTTTTTCACCAAAGAATATGGTCAAAATATACAATACCTCCTACAAAAATAATAATAGCAAGTATCCCTATTGCCCTACCTGCTAAACTAATCTTGGGATTTATCATAAATACCCCCTAACCAAAAAAGTAAACCCCTATTTTTGAAGAATTGCCTTTAAATTTATTTAACATCACTCTTTTGCCGTTTAAAAGTATTATACCATTTTATAGGTAAATACAATCTTAAAATTTGAAGGAACGGTTGCCAAAATAATTGGATATTTTCATCTCTCTGTATTCTTAGAAAACCTCTGATATGTTTAGGTATAACCTGTGATTATTACTACTCTCTTACTAAATTCTTTACATTCTCCACCCAGTAATGGTTATTGCTTACTTCCCACAACCATTAGGTAATTTAGGAAAGAGTATTTTTGTAAGCTATTTGAAAAATAAAGAAATAGAAAAAATGGCACTTCTCAGTGAAAAGAGTTATAATTTAGGAGTTAATTTTATCTACAGAGAGGTTATAGATGAATTTAAATTTTATAAAATGTAGAAATCATATCAATGAGATACAAAAAGATTACACTTACGGTTAGAGCCATACAAGAAAAAATAAGCAGTTTGTTCTGGTTGTGGTAGGTTATTAGGAAAGATATTTGGGAGAAAAGAAGTATTGGTCATTCATTATTAGCATTAAAAAACACCCCTAAACCACAATTTACCCACTTACTATAGATTATAATTATTTTAACGAAAACCAAATATAAAAATTGACGATAAATAAAAATTAGTTCTTGGAAACAAAAGTGTTACTTTTGATATAGAAACGTAAAGGAAGATCCTTGGAATTAAAGGCATACTCTATACCTATTCTCTTTGCTATACCTATAGGAAATTCCTTATAGGTATCTCTTGAAATAAATATCTCATTCCCACATATACTTTTACCTAAAAAATATTTATCTATACCAAATGCCTGTGTCCAACGACAAGGTCCATTGGTAAGATTACGCAGATTAGAAATTCCCCTATTTTTTTTCATAGTCTCTATCCCCAAGATAGGCTCAACTGCACGGATAAAAACGCTTTGGGGGTCATCTTTCTTAGAAACAACTATGTTAAAACAGAAGTATTTACCATAAATAAGATAAACGTAAATTACTCCACCATCACAATACATAATCTTATTTCGCTCGGTAATCTTCCCTCCAAAAGCATGCGAGGCATCATCGTTTACACCAAGATAGGCTTCTGTCTCTACTATAACACCTATCAATGTATCTTTATTTTTCAGCAATACCAAATAATCTCCTAATAACTCTTTAGCTACTAACTCAGCATTCTGTCTAAAAAAATCTTTGCGCCGTTTATTTTTCCTTAGCTGTTCTATCTTTAAATACGATACTTCTAACATAACCATCATCAAAATAAATTTCTAATTTCCTCTCTTCGTACGTCCAGAATTCTTCTCCTTCTAAGGATGTTTTGATATTCTCAGGCCTGCCTAAAATCTTATATACATACTCTTTGCTATCCCCTCTATTTATAATAAATCCCTCATCCGTTACATAATAATTCTTAATATCTTCACCTTGTCCGAATGACTTTTTTATGCGAACATTTAAAAAACCTCTCTCCGTTGATATGTAATCTTTCAATTTCGCACAACTTGTGAAAATAAAACAGCTAATTATAATTAAGATTCTTCCTAAACTCATAAATTTAAACCTCTATCTCCATCCCAACAGATATATTTTTCGCTCTTTCCTTATAAATATGTTTAAATAGAGTTGTGGACTGATAACCTGTGCAATGACCGAGAAACAATCTTTCTATTCCTAGTTTAGCTATCTCTTCAACAATATATTCTATTAGCCGATTATCCTTATCAATAAGATGCATACCACCAACAAAAGAATAAATATTATCTTTAGGAAACAATTCTTTAACTTTCGCTATAAGTTGAAGAACCCCCATATGAGCGCATCCGGAGATAATAGATAAACCCTTATCTGTCTCTAATATCAATGCCTGTTCAAATATAACTTTACCTTTATAGTTAATCTTAAAACAACCTGTGGTATAAATTCTTTCCTTTATCTTTTCAAAATTATCCACTTTTCTTAAATTGCAATTAAAATTCTTCAACTCCTCAAAGGTATCCGCACAAACCCATACATTTACATTATTAGAAATAATTTTTAATAAATCTTCTAATCCGCTCAAATGATCCCAATGATTATGGGAGATAAAAATATTATCTATTTTATTTATATCCACATTGAGTATTTTAAAGTTATTTATTATGTATTCTCCCTTTTCCCCTGTATCGAACAATAAACTATTATCCACTAAATAAGTTATTCCCCATCCTCCTATAAGATTTTTATCCTCAGTATCCTTATCAAAAACTATCTTTATTCTCATAATTATCTTCAAAAATTGCTCTACCTATACGCACTATTGTAGCTCCTTCCTCAATCGCTATTCTATAAGTATCACTCATACCCATAGATAACTCTTCCCATTGCAAGTCATTTTTGTATAAACTTTTTATTTTCTCAAAAGCTTCTTTAGTTTTTATAAAAAACGGTCTAATTTCCTCAACATCTTTTACAACCGGTCCCATCGTCATTAACCCTTTAACTTTAATATACTTAAAATTGAGCAATCCTTCTACTATTTTTTGCAAATCTTCAAATAAAACTCCACTTTTCTGTAGTTCGCCTGCAGAATTAATCTCAATTAAAACTGGCATAACCTTACCTATCTTGGAACACTCTTTATTTATTATTTCTGCCAAATCTAAAGAATCTAAAGTCTCTATCATATCAAATAATCTAACCACCTTCTTTACTTTATTTTTTTGCAAATGACCAATAAAATGCCACTTCACATCTTTTTTAATAAGTTTATATTTACTTTCTGCTTCTTGAAGATAATTTTCTCCTATAAAATTTATCCCACTCTCAATAGCTTCGTTGATTTCCTCTGTGCTTCTACCCTTAGTAGCAGCCACAACTTTTAAATAATTTGGAACCTCATTTAGAATTTTTTTTACCCGCTCTCCTATATTCATAATACGACTTCTACATTATCCCCTATAATTTTACAGAATCTTTTTATTGTAGCAATTGAAGGAATAAGAGATTTTTGAGTAAAAGGAGATGTCCTTACAGGAAGATTAATTTGGACCTTATCAGGATTTAATCTTTTAATAATTTTTTTAAAATCTTTAGCGCACTCTTCGCTATCATTTATTCCTTTTACCAACATTATTTCTAACCAAATCTTACCTTTAAACTCTCTTCTAAAAGCTATTAGTCCCTCTAATAGTTTAGCATAAGAAACAAAATTATGTGGTGAATCTATTTGTTTAAAAATATCTTCGTTAGGTGCATCTAAGGATGGGATAACCAAATCAGCATCTTTAAGTTCTCTACGCACATCTTTTCTATATAAGAGAGAAGAATTAGTAATTACACATACAGGATAATTATAGTTTGATATCTTTTTAATTGTTTTTATTATAATATCTAAATTTTTATGAAGCGTTGGTTCACCTTTCCCTGAAATGGTAATGTAATCTATTAAACAACCTGATCTCAATATTTCATTAAGCTCTTTAGAGAACTTCTTCATATCTACGTAGGTAAAACGGCGCATAGTTTTCTTAACGGTTCTACCCACTTGACAATACAAGCATTGGAAACTACATATTTTATCAGGAAGTAAATCTACTCCCAACGACCATCCTAAACGTCGTGAGGATATTGGGCCATAAAAATAAGCCATATTTTATTTTTTGAATTATTTTTCGGGGTGTCTATTTTTATATATTGTGGATAACCTAAAGAAAAGAAGATAAATTATTAATCCTTAAAATCTCCTTCAATATTTTCTACTATCAAACTATCTCCTTCTACTATCTCTACATCTAAACAAGCTCCTTCACATAATGTTCCCTTAGCTATGCGATTAAAAGTTTCTCTAAAAAGCTCAGCTGTTACCATTTTTAACTTTCCTATCTTTAATTTAATAAAAGTTATTTTTTGGCAATCCTTAAATAAGCTTATTTTTTCTAAAACGCTATCCAAAACTGATTTCGCTAAATAGTATTCATGCATAACTATAAAAACTTAAGGCCCGCTATTTAATTGGCGGGCCATCTTATAAATTTACTTAAGAAGTTTATTTCTTTTTCTTCTTAGTTGATTTACTCTTACTTGTTTTCCTTTTAGCACCACACTTCATTATCCCCTCCTATTTTTTCTTCTTTTTGGTTGTAACTTTTTTAGCAGGCTTCTTAGCTTTTTTCACTGCCATCACTCACCTCCTTTTATATTTAGTTTACTAAAATAATAAGAAATTGTCAACTTTATGTGCGGGCTATGAGGACTGATATAGGTACATCGTATCCACCTTTGTCTTCTTCTTTATAGCATTCTTTAAGCAGTGTTTCAAGTCTTATTGGCGGCAGGTTAAGCACGCCTTCATCTACTTCTGGAAATCTC
>JAMWDA010000092.1 GCA_023818995.1 Candidatus Omnitrophota bacterium | reverse complement strand
TTACCGACGATAAAACAATATTTAGACACTACACCTTTAAAAAATATACAAATATATACATATATTATAGTATTAAAAATTTTTATTGTTTATTGACAGATTCTTGCTAATTTAACATAATATACAATTAGTTAAATATCAGACGGTGAATAAAGTTTTATTTTTCTCTTATTTTAACAAAAAAGTATAAAAAATATAAAATATGAAATCAAAAAATTGGCTAACTAAAGAAGAAATACAAAAGATATTCTCTTATAAAGATATGTCAGATAAAGAAAGAGTACTACTAGCTATCTTATACTCTTGTGCACTACGAGTAAGTGAGTGTACAAGGATAAAGATAAAAGATATAAAGAGAGCAACTATTCTTGAGGATGGTGTGGGTTATATAAGTTTTTCCGAATTTAGAGAGTCAACAGGTAAGGAATTAGATAAAGCATTAAAAGAGCTTAAAGATAAAGGAATGAAAGCTTTAATTTTAGATGTTAGGTATAACCCCGGTGGATTATTACACTCGGCAATAGAAGTGGCTAGTAGGTTTCTACCCGATAATAATTTGATAGTTTATACTAAATCTCGGGAAGGTAATGAAATAAAATATACATCGCTTCCTTTAGCTACAAAGTATCTGGATATACCAATGGTAGTGTTAATAAATAAAGGGAGTGCGTCAGCAAGTGAAATAGTAGCAGCAGCTTTGAGAGAAAACAAGCGAGCAGTTCTTTTAGGAGAAACCAGTTTCGGTAAAGGTTCTGTTCAAACAGTAGTTCCTTTATCCGATGGTTCAGCGTTAAGGATAACTACAGCTAAATACTATACTCCTTTGGGTAATAGTATCCACGAAGTAGGAATAGAGCCGGATATAGTTATTTCTAAAGAGACCAACGAAGAAGTTAAAGAGGATGTTTTTGAAAAACTCAAGGAAGATAAGAGAAGTTTCGATTATAAAAAGGATTATCAGATAGTAAGAGCGGTGGACCTTATAAAAGGGCTAATGGTTCTTTTCAAAGCTAATTAAAGATGTTAGTTTTAGGTATAGAGACCTCTTGCGATGAGACTTCTTGTGCAGTAGTTAATAAAAGAAAGGTTATTTCTAATGTAACCCTTTCCTCGCTTAAATTTCATAAAAAATATGGGGGAATTATCCCTGAAATAGCTACAAGAAACCACCTAAAAGTTATTGATAGAGTTTACCAGAGAGCTCTTAAAGAAGCAAAAGTTTCTCTTAACGATATAGATGTTATCGGAGTTACAGTAAAACCAGGATTAGTAGGCGCATTGGTTGTAGGAATGAATTTTGCTAAAGGATTGGCTTTGGCTAAAAAAAAACCTTTCTTAGGAGTTAATCACCTTTACGCTCATCTTTTTGCTCCTTTTTTAAATACCTCCCAGAATATACCTTTACCCTTTATTGGTTTGGTTGTTTCGGGAGGACATACAGAGTTATTTTTAGTCAAAGATTTTGATATAATAAAAAGTATAGGTAAAACACGTGACGATGCCGCTGGGGAAGTTTTTGATAAAGTGGCAAGAGTGTTTGGCTTAGGTTATCCTGGGGGAGTTTATATAGATAGATTATTCGATTATAGGGTAAAGGATTATTTTAAATTTAAGTGTGGTAGAATAGAGTTAGATTTCAGTTTCAGTGGGATAAAGACAGCTCTTATTTATAAAAAAATGGAGTTGGAAAAAAAATCTTTATTTAACGAAGATATAAAAATTAAACTTCTTTCTTCCTTTCAAGAATCGGTAGTGAAGACAATAGTGGAGAATTTGACTTTAGCTACAGAAAGGTTTAATATAAAGAGTGTAGTATGTGGAGGAGGCGTAATAGCAAATAGAAGATTAAGAGAACTGTTGAATTCAGAAGCGATAAAGAATAACTGGAAGCTCTATTTACCAGCGAGTAATTTTTCCTTGGATAATGGAGCAATGGTAGCAGGTTTAACTTCATACTTATACACCAAGAGAAAAAAAACGAGTAGTTTTAAAATAGAAGCTTCATCTTTCTCTATGTAATTTAATAGGGGGTGAAAAATGAAACTTACTCTTAACGATATTTTGATAAGGATAATTTTATCTTTTATTTTAGGAGGGATTATTGGCTGGGAGAGAGAAAAGAAGAAAAGAGACGCTGGGCTACGAACACATATACTTGTTTCCCTAGGTTCAACCCTTATTATGTTAGTTTCTTTACATATTTACGATATTTACTCCCCTTACGCTAATATTGATCCGGCGAGGATAGCCTCAGGGGTAGTTACGGGTATAGGATTTTTAGGTGCAGGAGCGATAGTGCGGAGTGCTGAACAGATAAAAGGTTTAACTACAGCAGCAACTATTTGGGTAAGTTCAGCTATAGGGTTATCAGTGGGGTTAGGGTTTTTAAGTGCAGCAATTATTACTACCGCCATAGTATTTTTTACATTAACTTTTTTAAAAAAAATAGAGAAGAGTATTGAATAATAAGAAGGAGGTTCTATAATGGCTAAGTGGCGAGAAGAAGAAAGGGTTTTAGATGTTAATGCTACTATGCAAGGAAGTTTAGTTTTTTCTGATCCCGTGAATTTAAGGATAAATGGTAGATTTGAGGGGAATTTAAAAACAAAAGGAGTGCTAACTATTGGAGAAAATGCTAAAGTTTTTGCTGATATTGAAGGAGAAAAGATTGTTATTGCCGGCTACGTAAAAGGTAAAATTAAAGCCTCCCAAGGAGTTTCTCTTACTTCAACAGCAGAGGTTAATGCCGATATAGATACTCCTATACTTTCTATCCAAGAAGGGGCTAACTTCAATGGTAAATGTAAGATGAGAGGAGAAAAAATAGAGCTTAAAGAGTTAGCTGAGTATCTTTCTGTGGAAGAGACAAAGATTGTAGAGTGGGTTAATTCTGGTAAGCTTTCTGCCACTAAAGAGAATGACAAGTTAATTTTTGATCGAAAAGAAGTGGAAGCATGGATAGGACAGAATCGTTAAAGTAAGTTAATATTATGAAGGAGAAACTTTTAACTACCCGAGAAGTATCTCAAATCTTAGGGATATCAGAAAAAGAGATTATCGATTTAGCCAACGCTAATAAAATACCTCATTTTAAAGTAGCAAATGAATTTTTAAGATTTAAAAAAGAAGATATTCTTAGGATAAAAAAAGATATTCAAAAAAAATTTAATGTTCGTAGAGACAGAATATCTTGGGAAGAGAAGATAAGAGAATTCTTATATTTTAACGATTTCTACATTATTTCCGCTCTCATAATTCTTATCTTGCTTTATATAATCTTAAAAGATTAATATGTTTTTGTATTTTGATATCGTAGGAGGAGCCAGTGGGGATATGCTTTTATCTTCTTTGATAGGACTAGGTTTTAAGAAAAAAAAACTCGTAGAAAATCTTAATCTTTTAGGGATAAATTATAAAATCAAAGAGAAAGAAATTAAATTTTCTCACACTGAATTAAAGAGAGCATACTTTTCCTATTCTCCTGCCAACTATAGTTATAAAGAGATAGTTTCTCTGATAAACAAGGCTAACTTACCTAACGATATAAAACTAAAAGTTTTATCGGCATACGAGTTTATTTTTAAAATAGAAAAGAAGGTGCATAGAGCTAAAGGGGGTAGTTTAAAATTTGAACATTTGGGAGAGCCGGATGCTATATTGGAAATTACAGGATTTTTTTTAGGATTAAAATATCTAAATGTGGATAAATTTTTCTTTTCTACAATACCGCTATCTCAACCAGCGCCAGTTACTTTAGAGATATTGAAAGGTAAATTAATTAAACCTATAGATTTGGGTTACGAATCGATTACACCCACAGCAGCTTTGCTTTTAAGTTATGGGGAACAAAGAGAAGATGTAATATCCTTTGATAAGTTTAGTATCTCTTATGGAGATTATTCTCCCCATGATTATTTAGTAGCTTATATGGGTGGTAGCCATAACTTTGATAAGGACACCTTGGTTAAAATAGAGACTACTTTGGATGATGTTAATCCTCAGATATTTGAATTACTCTTTGATAGTTTATTTAAAGAAGGGGCTAAGGAAGTTTATCTTGAGCAGGTAATAGTAAAAAAGTCAAGACCAGGATTTGTTTTGAATATTCTCTGTGAAAGAGAAAAATTAGAACCAGTAAAGAGGATTATATTTAATTACACTTCTACTTTTGGTTTAAGGTATCAATTTTTTTTACGAGATAAACTGCCTTATAAATTCTTATCTAAAAATACTCCTTGGGGGAAAATAAGATTCCGTATTTCCTTAGATAAGAATTATCCCAAATGTATTCCCGAATACGAAGATTGCAAACGAATATCTCAAAAGTTTGGTTTACCTATCATTGAGGTATTTGAAAGGTTAAAACGAGCCTAAAATTTTAATTTAAATATATATTTTACAGAATCGTCGTTAAACTCAGCTTTTCCCTTGAATCCAAAAAGGGTGATACTGGTTTTTTCCTTTACCAAGTTCTCCACTTCTTTGGCTTTAAAATAGGGGTAAAATATATCCATCCCTAAAATTTCCTGCCAGCGCTCTCTTAGAATTTTTCGTTCTTTTTCCTTAGGTAAAGGTTCAGCGTATGCTTTTTTATTGATAAAATCTAGAAAAATTTTCTTAGCAGAGATTTCCTCTTGAGGAGTAACCTCTACTTTACTTTTATCTTCCCCATAGAGAGAGAAGGGAAAAAATAGTAACACAGATATTGATAAAACGACTATAAAAACTCGCATCTTTAATACCTCCTCAATAAATTATACCATTTATAGCAAAAAAAATCCATTACTGATAGGACAGTTCCTTTATATTTTATATTTCTGAGGGTTATTAGAAAAATTAGGATTGAAAAAAATAAAAAAGGTATTATTATGTTATTGTTATGCTTAAAAAAATTCGTAGTCGTCAAGTAAAGATTGTTTTTTGGATTCTGATAATTTTAATTGTTCCACCTTTCTTTTTTTGGGGAGTTACTTCTTTTACCAGAACAAGGAGAGAAAACGCTAATATATTTATAGATGGTAAGCTCATTAGTCCGGAAGAATTTAGAAAATATCAGAATGCTTCTAATATATATTACCGTTTAATTATGGGGAGGGATTTTTCTAAACAAATAACTCAGGAAATTTTAGATAGCAAAGCTTTAGAGTTCCTCCTTCTTCTTTGGAAAGCAAAGAAAGATAAAGTAACAGTTAGCGATAAGGAGGTAATAGAAACTATAGAGAAGATATTTTCTGTAGATGGTAAGTTCGATAAAGAGTTATATCTGAGGTATACTAAGGATGGTTTGGGTATATTACCACGCACTTTTGAAGAGTATATAAGAATGATTCTTATCAGTGAAAAGATTATAGATTTGTATGTAAGAAATGTGGAAGTTAGCGATGATGAGGTGAGAGAAGCTTATAAAAAAACCAATGAGAAAGCAAAAATATCCTATATTTTTTTACCCTATAAGAATTTTGAAAAAGAAGGGGAGCAGAAAAAATCTTTAGCAGAAGATTTTGCTAAGAAGTTAATTAAAGAAATTATGGAAAACAATATATTTGAGTTAGAGCCTATAGCTAAAAAATATAATCTAGAAGTAAAAACTACCGATTATTTTACCTATAATGAACCTATTCCAAATTTTGGATTTGAAGAGGATATTTACCAAGATATATTTAGTCTTAAAAAAAATCAGATTAGTGAAAGGTTATTTTTGGTGCCTGAAGGTATAGCTATTGTTAGATTAGATGATTTCCTTCCTATAGAGGAGGAAAAATTTAACGAGGAAAAAGAAAATTACCGTAATTGGGTTAAAAGTCAAAAGATGTTTACTCACCATATGAATTTTATCTCTCAATTACGTAAAGAATCTAATTTGAAACTTCCTGCCCAATCTTTCAGAGATTTACCCTTGAAAGATGATAACGAATAGAGATTTTTAAGACTTAAAGAGAGAAATTCTTTAAAGAAATAAATCACAGTTGCAGGCTTGGACATCCTGATAATTATCGGGACTTCCTCGCACTGCTCTCTTTATATCCTGCCAATTCCATCGGCTGAGTTTATCTATCCTCGCCTTCATCTTATTGGATGTTTATTATCTAACAGGACAAGCCACCCTATAAAGATTTTATTTTTTATCATACACTCCTGAGGCGTAATGGTTACACCCCACGGGTGTAATGGGTATTTAAAGGTGACATTTTTATTTTGACAGCCCGCACAAACTGGACATTACCCAAAAATTAAGCTTAAATTTTTCTAACTTTGTCTAATTCAATGAGATAAGAAAATTAAAATCTGGGGATGGAGCCTCCTTGGGGATATACTATTTTTGATTTA
>JAMWDA010000002.1:12801-30020 GCA_023818995.1 Candidatus Omnitrophota bacterium | reverse complement strand
ATCCTCTACTTTGCCATCTCTTAAGACCTCTAATCATTTAACGCATTTATCTCCATAAATTCTTTTTACTATAGTTCTATTATATATTACTACATTGGGATAACTATTAATTTTTTCCACCATCACACGGTCTGCGGTCAATCTTTCACCGATATTGATAATGTATACCAAAGGTGAAATTTTAACCATCTGTAAGTCAGCATCTAAGGCAGAATTGCCACCTCCGATAATTGCCACAATTTTACCACTAAACAATGGACCATCACAGGTAGCGCAATAGGTGACTCCTCTATTTTTAAACTCTCTCTCCCCCTCAACCCCTAATTCTTTGGGGCGTTTACCTGTAGCAACTATCAAAGTACGCGAAAGGTATTCAGATTTATCTGTTACAGTATGTACAAGCTCATTATCTTTAAAAATATCTTTTACCTCCTCAGGCATACGTATATCTATACCGAAATGCCTCATATGTTCCTCAAACTTCATAACTAACTGTGGCCCACTAATAAATTGGTAACCTATATAATTTTCTATATCTCCACTCCACGCTGCCTGTCCACCAATATCTTGAGTAATCACTAAGAAATCGATCTTTTTACGGGCAGAGTATACACTTGCCGTTATCCCAGAAGGGCCAGCCCCTAAAATTATGAGGTCGTATATCTTAGGCATATAAAAGCTTTAAATATTCCTTGGTAGAAGAGAATCTATTCTCGCTCGATCAAAACCAACTACTACCTCCCCATCAATCACTATAACCGGTACTCCCATTTGACCGGAAATCCTTACCATCTCTTCTAAAGACTCCCTATCTTGAGAAACATCCAAATCCTCATAGGTAAATCCTTTAGAAGCTAAATACTGCTTCGCCATTTTACAGTAAGGACAAGTGGGAGTTGAATAAACTTTTATATTCATTTCATACCTCCATTTTTCTTAATTAACTTTAGAAATTGTTCCCTTCATTAAATTGAGCTGTGACAAATGATTTTTTTCCTCATCTATAACCTTGCCAATTACATATTGTTTATCTTTAATTACATAATCCCTTAAAGATGAGTAAACAAGGATAGATTGTTTCTCTATATATATACCGAAATCTACTGCCTCAATATCAGAAGTGAATAAGTCTTTTATTTTCTCTTCGATCAAATTCTGGGTAAAAACGTAATCAGAAGCTATGGCAGAGAGATAACTGTCGTATTCGCCTGGACTAAATTCGTAAACGATGTAATCCCCCACATTTTCTAACATCTGTTTAAAGATATTCCTATGGATATCTTCTTGCTCCTTCAAATATCTCCACATCCCTTTGAGTTTCTCTAACTTTGATTTATTTTCTAAAATCTCATAAAGCTTCTTGCCATTTTCCTCAACCTTAATTGCTATCCTTAAAATCTCTTGAGGACTAAAAATATTGCTCATATGCTCTCCTCCTTATCCAAAAACTCTTTTATCTTGATAACTACTTTTGAAATATCATTCAAAAAATCGTCATCGGGAACATATCGCGAGTATACACCTTCCCCAATAAGTTCTATCCCTGCTTCTCTAATACCTTCCTCTAATTCTTTAAATCCTAACTTTGACCAACCGTAAGAACCAAAAGTTAATCCGAAACGATTCTTAGGTTTTAACCCTCTCAAATAAGTCAGGAAAGAAGCTACCGTAGGAAAAATTTTATTGTTAAGTATAGGGGTACCTAAGATTAAAACTTTAGCCTCCAATACCTCAGTAATAACGTCGGATATATGAGTAACACTGAGATTAATTAAACGACTATGTATATTTAATTTCCCAATTAGTTTAAATAACTCAAAAGCAATTCTTTCCGTAGAACCCCACATAGTATCGTAAACAATCACAACTTTTTTATCTGTTCGGTAACTACCCCATTTAAGATAAAGCTCTTTAATCTTTTCTATATCTTCTTTCTTCCTCCAAATTAAACCATGGGAAGGGCAAATCATTTCTATTTTAAGGGAACTTAATGTCTCTAATGTCTTTAAAACATTATTTCCATAAGGCATAACGATATTAGCATAATATTTAGCAGATTCTTTTAAAGCTATATCTCTACCCGCTTCATCAACGAATCTTTCTACACTCGCGTAGTGTTGACCAAAAGCATCGTTAGAGAAGAGTATTCCATCAGTTTCGCTATAAGTAACCATTGAATCTGGCCAATGAACCATAGGGGTAAGGAAAAATTTTAATGTCCGTTTACCTATATTTAAAGTATCTTGGGTATTTACCACTTTAAATTTCCAATTTTTCTTAAAATGGTAAAGTAAATTCTCTTTGCCCTGAGGAGAACAAACCACTTCCGCCTGGGGAGAAAATTCTATAAGTTTATCTATTGCTCCTGAATGGTCCATCTCAGAATGATTAGAAACAATATACCTTATACGAGAAGGGTCAATTATATCTTTAATTTCAAAAAGCATCTGAGCGAAACCGTAATGTTTAACCGTATCTATAATGGTAGGATACTCATCAACAATAAGATAAGCATTGTACGTAGAACCGGAAGGTGTAGAGTAACCATGAAAATTTCTCAACCCCCAATCAATATAACCAGTCCAATAGATATTATTAGCTATCTGCATAATTTCTCCTCCCCTTTATTACACCCGGTGGTGTAATAAAGGGGTATTAAAATTATTTACCTGTCTGAATATCTCTCAATATAGCCTCTAAATCTTCTTCGTGTTCTACTTCATCTTTTAAAATCTCTAAGACCATGTTATAAGTAATTACATCTTTATCCTTAACTGAATTAGCTAATTTATTGTATACCTCTATAGCACACTGCTCACCTTCAATATTTTGTTTTAAAAGAGCAACTACTTTAGGACCAGTAGGAGCTTTATAATCACAGTTTGCTTCTTTAAACCAACCCTGAGGATTTAAAATTGGTTCACCTCCTAACTGGATTATCCTTTCTGTAAGCATCGTAGCGTGTTTAAGTTCTTCTTGTGCATGCTGTTCTAACTCAGCAGTAACCGCCCCTCTCATTATACCTACAGCTACTTTAGCTCCTACCCAGTACTGATAGTAAGCCAACCACTCATCAGCATAAGCCTTATTCAAAAGAGCAATTGTTTTCTTTACCTCTTTACCAGCGATTTCTCTTGCTTTTGTTCCCATAACAACACCTCCTTTATTTACTCTTCTAATTTTTCAAAGTTACTCTTATCCACACCGCACTCAGGACAAACCCAATCATCAGGTAAATTATCGAAAGGCACACCATTATTCTCTGAAGGGTCATACACATAACCACATACCAAACATTTATACTTATCCATTATCTACCTCCTATATACTTACAGATTTATCTTCTTTATTATTTCCTTTAAAACATTAGCTGAATAACGTAATTGTTCTTCTTCCTTAGATGATAAATCTAATCTTAAGAATTTTTCTACACCTTTAGCATTAACTATAGATGGTATACCTAAATAAACATCATCTATACCATAGTAATCGTAAATAAGGGTAGAAACAGGTAAAAGGGAATTCTCATCCCTTAAAATCGCCTCTACAATTCTTACCAATGCTAAAGCGATAGCATAGTAAGTGGCTCCTTTTGCTTCAATAATTTTATAAGCTGCATTCTTTACTTCTTTAAAAATATTCTCTAATTCTTTTTGGGGATCACAACGAGAAAATTTGGAACAAACCGGGCAATAATTAAAGAAAGGCATCCCCCCTATATTTGCGGAGCTTAACAGAGGTAACTCGCTATCACCGTGTTCTCCAATTACGTAAGCGTGAATATTCCGTGGGTCTATTTGACAATGCTGACTTATAAGATATCTAAATCTTGAACTATCTAAAACAGTTCCTGAGCCTATAACTCTTTTAGAGGGTAATCCTGATATCTTCCAAGTAAAATAACTAAGAATATCTACGGGGTTAGAAACAACAAGAATAATAGCATCTTTGGCATAATTCACTATCTTAGGAATGATTTCCTTAAAAATATCTATATTGCGCTTAACTAAATCTATTCTCGTTTCTCCCGTTAATTGTCTAACTCCTGCTGTAATAACAACTATATTTGCTCCTTGACAACCATCGTAACCTTGCGAGTATATTTTTACAGGGGGAACAAAACTTGCTCCATGATTTAAATCCATGCACTCACCTTCCGCACGCTTGGTATCTCTATCAATGAGGACAATTTCTCTAACTAGACCTCGCATCATCAAGGAAAAAGCAAATGTGCTACCCACATTTCCTACACCTACTATCGCTATCTTAGCTTGAGTATTTAACATATAGCTTATCGAAGGGTTAGACTAAATATTCCAGCTACCCTTCTCTTTAATGGTCATATCTTTGCCACAACATTTTACTTTGTAATTAGTTTTTAATTTTTTCTCTTTACCACATACAAAACAAACATAAACGCTCTCTTTCCCTTTTTTATTAACTTTTTTATTCATCTCTACCCCCTAAACTCTTTCTATTTACCCCAAAGGAAAACTATTTCCAAAGAGAAGAAATAATATTAGGTATACAGTAAGAACTAACTATACCTAATTTATCTCCCTTGTCCTCCCAGAATGCTTCTTCCTTCTTAAAAAAATCCCTTTGCCGAATTTTCTCTTTAATTATGTTTAAAAGCACCTTCTTTTCTCTTGGCTGTAAACATTCATCTAATATCTTTTTGTAGATTTTATTGCTCCTAAAATAGAGAAACTTTCGGGTTTAATTTTACAAAATTCACATTTTTCTTTGCAAACGTAAACAAATCTTTGAGAACTCAAATATTTTAAAATTAACTCTTTATTTCTACTTGCATATTTTGCACATCGTAACAATCTATTTCTTACTCTACCATTAGCAACTAAGGTACTAAGATGTGTACAACATTTATGAGTAAGAGTCTCTACATCAACTACAGAGCAAAATAAATCTATTAGTTTACTATCTATCTGAGTATCAACTTTTGTTTCTTCTAAGTTCATTATTAATAATCTCCTTTTACTTTCAACATTAAAATACCTTAACTATATAACCTTTAATTCTTTAGAATTTGTCCATAAGCCATGGATATTACAATAAGCTGTTGCGTATATTGTCCCTGATTTATCCGTTTTAAAACTAATGGCTATCTCTGGCTGAGTGTACACTGTACTAGTGTTTGGTCCATTTATAGATGCACCATGGGAAGAAAATTCGTATCTTCCTAACTGATATGGGAATTTTTCACCTAAAGGTAGAAAATACAGTTCAATCCATGCTATATGATGCTCGGTAGTATTAGGATGCGGAATCTCTTTACCTACCAAAGCTGTCACTTTAATTGACGTATCTTTCGTTACCTCATCCACAGTTTCTATTACAGGGACATGCTTTTCTGCTCGCCAATCTGCTGATTGAAATAAATCCTTTAAATATACCATTCTAACCTCCTTCTATTTGAATACAATCTTATTACTTACTTTATTCTAATACAATTTTTTAACTTTGTCAATAATGATTATTATATAAGAATGATTATTGACTAACTCCTACTAAGATATTCCCCTTACCATTCCTCCTTTTCTTCATCTTCAAGATAATCTTCGGAATCATCGTTGTCATCGTAATAATCGCTGGTCTCCTCTACTTCTATAGGATTTAATCTGACAATTCTCAATTCTTCAAAACAGTTAGTACAGGTAATTATTTCACCGATATCAGCATACGACTCCAGTTCAAATTTTTCTCCACAAACGGGACAAGTAACCATCTTTTCTTTACTCATAGTTCCTCCCTTTCATCATATAGTTACAAGTCAATATAATTACCTATCTATCTTAACCTTTAAATATTCTCCCAACATTAAAAATTTATTCAACCATATTTTAGTTGTTCCATCGTTGTTATCTAAATTTTCTTTCTTTCTACTTAATAATTCATTTGCTATATAGAAATACATATTTTGGACTTCCCAAAGAGAAAAGTCAAGCGATAAAATCTTTCCCACTTCTACTACACTTAAAACTTTATCTAAAATACCCATATCTTCAGGATTATTCGTAAAATCTTCCATTAACTTCACCAAAATCTTCTCCATAAGGATATTTAACTTCGTTCTATCTAAAATCAAAGACCAATTTTTAAACTCGTTAATTATCTGTATTAAATTTTCCACATTAAATTCTCCCTCCTTTAAAAAATTATAAACTTTTTGATTATAAACAAAGCCTACAATTGACATAAATAATTTGGGAATATTAACACCGGAATTCTTTGCCACCTGAGCTAAAATATGATAGTTATTATAAAGTTTATTAAACGATGGTTCTATATCTTGAATTGCCTCCTCAAATATAGCATTAATAATTCTATTCCGCTCATCACGAAAAAGATGCCACAAAGAATAAGTATTAGAAGAAAAATAATTGTTTATTAATTTTATAGTTTCTCCGTATTCACCTCTTATGAATCTATTCTTTAAATCATCTCTCATACGGTTAAAATCTTTTATTTTACTTGATTCTGAAACGCCGGCTAACAAGTTATGACCACCTAAATAAACCACGGCAAAACTAATAATTTCTTCTTCCCATGTAATAGCCGAACTTATAAGAAATCTACCACAAACAAATTTGTTTTTTTTATCTTCTATCTTTTCGTAGGAATATCTACTTACCTTATAACTAAACAATTTAGTAGTAGAAGGGTAATCGTTAAATAGAGAAGAAACTACGTAATGAACACCTACATTTAAAAGATTAACCATTGCTGGTTTAACGAAAATTTCATAAATATTCGCACCATCCTTTAACCCACTAATATTACTCTTGGCAGATTTTATTAACTTTAGGTAATTATCCTGCAAAGATATGCCTGTTGTTCGATAACAAAGATACATTGCTCTATTAGCGTAATGTAGTATCTGAATAGTTTCTATACCCGAAATATCATCAAAAAACCAACCACAACTCGTATACATAAGCATAGAACAACGTTGCATTTCCAATAAACTCAATATTTTATTTTTCTCTTCGTAGGATAATTTTTTCTTTATATATTTCTTAAAAAATCTTTCTACATTATCCTTATCACGATTAAGTATAACCGTGATATATTCGTTACGTAATGCCCAAGGGTCGGAAACATAACTTGACATACTCTTCTCGTATATGGGAATTAATTTATCTCGTAACCAATCCATAGCTTCCCGAAGATTTTTACGCCAACTTTGCTTCCAACCTAAATGCATACCGGAATTACAACCGCAATCATCTCTCCACCTCTCCACTCCATGAATACAACTCCAAGATGTATTCTCAATAATTTCTACCTCATATGTAGGAGGAAATCTTTCTAAATATTCACCATAAACGGTAATTTGAGCTAATTTGTTCGTCATTAAATAATATAAACAATAATTTAAAGCCATATCACCATGTTTATGATGGTGCCCGTAAGTTTCTCCATCGTTAGCTACGTTACATAGCTGTGGTTCGTTACTCTGCTGGTCAAACAGTGAGTATAGCCGTTTAGCAAATTCTTCTCCATTATCTAACAATTTACCAAAAGCAATATCATGAGATATATCACCACAATAGAAGAAAATAATAATCCTTTTACCCGAAGGTAAGTTGTATATATATGGTCTTTTAGTATCAATTTTACCTCCCCTAACATCTATCCATTGTGTTGAACCTATCCTTTTTATCCATCTTGCCTGAAAAGGAGAAAGAATGGTAAATTTTATCCCTTGTTCAGCTAAAATTTCCAATGTCTCTCTATCAACAGCAGTCTCCGGTAACCACATCCCTTCCGTTTTTCTTCCAAAACGAAACTCAAAATCTTTTATCCCCCAAATTACCTGAGTTAACTTATCTCTACTATTAGCTAAAGGCATAATCGTATGATTGTAAGCTTGAGCAATTGCTGAACCGTGTCCGGAGAAATTTTTTCTACTCTCTTTATCCGCTAAAATAATAGCTTGATAAACTTTCGGCCTGTGTTTTTCTAACCAAAACATAATGGTAGGACCAAGATTAAAACTTATCTTAGAATATAAATTTACAATATCTATAATCCAATTATCCCCATCCAATCTGCGAGAAGCTGTGTTAGGAGCGTAACTTTCGGCAGTAACCCTCTCATTCCAATCATGATAAGGAGAAGCCGATGATTCCTGTTCAACTTCCTCCAACCAAGGATTTTCTCTTGGTGGTTGATAACAATGAGCATGAATACAAACGAAATGATTCATATATTATTCTTATCTCTATCGGTATATAAATAATCTTTTTAACTACTCTTGGTTACAACCTTTTTATTCTTCTTCCTATGGAAATCTTTTAAAGGTTGCTCTTTAATCTCCTTCTTAAATATTAAAATACCTAAAGGGGGTAAAGTTAAAGAAAGCTCATAGGTATTATCGGCAAAAGGCCTCTCTATTGCTTCTATCCCCCCAAAATTACCCACTCCACTACCACCATATTCCTTAGCATCGCTGTTAAGTATCTCTTTCCATAAACCGCCTAAAGGCAATTTAACTTTGTAGTTAAAACGAGGAACAGGAGTGAAATTGCAAATTACAAAAATAATATCCTTTGTAGATAAGCCTTTACGAATAAAACTAATTATGCTACCTTCGTAATCGCGAAAATCTATCCACTGAAAACCTTCATAAGAAAAATCAATCTCATAGAGTGCTGGTTCATTCCTATAAAAATGGTTTAAATCTCTAACCCACTTCTTTACCCCCTGATGCATAGGATAATTAAGAAGATGCCAATCTAAACTCTCCTCATGATTCCATTCCCGCCATTGCCCAAACTCTTCACCCATAAATAATAATTTTTTTCCGGGGTGAGTATACATATATCCGAATAACAATCTTAAATTGGCAAATTTCTGCCATTCATCACCGGGCATCTTATTTAAAAGAGAACCTTTACCATGAACAACTTCGTCATGAGAAAGAGATAGTAAAAAATTCTCAGTAAAAGCATACCAAAGACTAAAAGTAAGACTATCGTGATGATATTTACGATAAATAGGGTCCTTGGAAAAATAGAATAAAGTATCATGCATCCAACCCATATTCCATTTAAGACCGAATCCTAAACCACCTACGTACGCAGGCCTTGTTACCATAGGCCAAGCAGAAGACTCTTCAGCTATAGTCTGAACGTCAGGGAATGTTCCATAAACCATTTCGTTCAATCGTTTCATAAAAGCTATTGCTTCAAGATTTTCGTTACCACCATATTGGTTTGGTATCCAATCACCATTCTTTCGAGAATAATCTAAATAAAGCATAGAAGCTACAGCGTCAACTCTTAAACCATCAGCATGGTATTTATCTAACCAAAAAATGGCACTACTTATAAGAAAGCTACGCACTTCGTTCCTACCGTAATTAAATATATAACTACCCCAATCAGGTTGATAACCTTTTCTGTGGTCTTGATGTTCGTAAAGATGTGTTCCATCAAAAAAGACTAATCCATGACCATCGGTAGGGAAATGCGAAGGAACCCAATCCAAAATCAAACCTATGCCGTTTTGATGAAGGTAATCTACAAAATACATAAAATCTTGCGGTTTACCATAGCGACTGGTAGGAGCAAAGAAACCTAACATCTGATAACCCCAAGAACCATAAAAGGGATGTTCCATTATTGGCAATAACTCTATATGAGTAAAACCCATATCTTTTACGTAATCTACTAACAAATGTGCAACCTCACGATATGTAAGGAAGCACCTATTCTCTTCTACTAATCTTCTCCAAGAACCTAAATGCACCTCATATATGCACATCGGAGAGTTAAGACTATTATATTTTTTTCTTTCTTCCATCCATTTCTGATCATTCCATTTATAATCTAAATTATGAACTATGGAAGCTGATTTGGGAGGAACTTCGCTATAAAAAGCAAAGGGGTCAGCTTTATCTATCGTATAATTATTGTATTGAGAAACTATATGATATTTGTAAAGAGCCCCTTCTTTGACGCTGGGAATAAAACCTTCCCATACACCTGAATTATCCCAACGAGGAGATAATTTGTGAGTATGAGGATTCCAGCTATTAAAATTCCCTATAACAGATACCTCTTTAGCATTAGGTGCCCATACAGCAAAATACGTCCCCTCCTTACCATCCACCACTAAAGTGTGTGCACCTAACTTATCGTATAGGCGAAAATGGTTGCCTTCTTTTAAAAGGTAAATATCCTCGTCGTTAAAAAGACTAACGCCGTGAATCACCTCACCCATATCCCCTCCTTACCTTATTAACTCCTTTTTCAATTTTAGTTTAAATATTATATAATATATATAAAATTTAAAAAATATAAAATTTTATTTTAGGTAATTTTTCTAGGAAACCTCTACAGCAGCAATTATTCCCGCTCCTATACCTGAACCATCGGATGTTAACTCTAATTTTATCCTATGAGAGCGGTCTTCAGCAAATATTTCCCAAGATAATTCTCTTAAAGTCTCTTCCATATCATCTTTAAAATGAGGATACTTACTAAAAAGACTACCATCTATAGCTACCGTGTGATAATAATCTATATCTTTATCAATATGAGTAACGATAGCAAACACTATGGCTGCACTTAATCTAGCACTACGACAAGCTATCTTTTTACACACATCTTTTACTATCAATCTATCTTCTAAATTAATTCTTCTCTCATTTATCCCCCATTTAATAAGAGAATCTTTAATAATCTTAAAAGTTGGAGTGTTATCTATAGCTATATCTGTCATAAAGGGAGTGGGAAAACTATTTTTTATTAGTATGGATTCTTTTTCTCGCAAGGATAACTTTCCTTTAAATAGAATTCTTTTCTCTATCAAGTCTAAAAGCACCAACCTCGTAAGTTCGCCTAAATATAAACCTGAAACCATTTTTTCTTCTATCTGTTTACCTCTATTAGAAGACGCCTCATCTAATTTTATATCGTAAATGTTACGAGGTAATTTATTAAAATTTCCTGACTCTATATTAATAATCATTCTCTCTCTTCGATAACGAAATCTTTCTCTCTCGCTCAGTTTGTGAATATTCTTTACCCTCTCACGATAACAAAAATTCGTTCCTGTACCAATAATTCCACCTATATCACAGTTACTATCAAAATAGCTCTTAGCTACAAGGGTAGCTACTGTATCGTTATTTAAAGATACCACCTTAACCAAATTAGATAAACCTTCTTTATCAATAGCTCTTCTTAAGAAACTCACTACATCTTTATTGATAACCTCAGGAATAGAGAAATCCTTTGACCAGCGTTTAAGTATTGCTTTATCTGCAGAAATATGTCTAACAGGGAAAGAAAAAGTAAAACCTAAAGGATAAGGTTTATCATATATAAGTTTACTTTTGTATTTGCTTATAAACCATTTTAATCGTTTGGCAATCGTACCAAAGAAATCATCAGCTTTACCAAAATTAAGATTATTTTTTTTACCATTTCTTAGATTAAATCGCTCAATGATTAACTTAGGTTTTTTACCTCTCTTTAAATTCAATGCCATTATCCTTAACGTAGAACCACCTAAATCTAAGGCTAAAAATAAACCTTCCTCTTTACCTGTGGAAATATCTACAAAAGTAGGTAACATAGCAAGACTACTCTTTTTACCTTCTAAACCATACTCCATATCTCTATGAAAATCATAAACTATTTTAACCAAATCCTTTACCGATAAAGAGAAACTATCCCCATACCCAAAAACTTTCTTCTCCTCAGTGGTATAAATTACTTCTTTACTAATCATCTCAGCAATAATTGGACAATCTAAATTATCAAGTTGAGGAGGTAGAATATTAGGTTTAAGTGTAAAATAAGTATCTTTAAATGATTCTATCAATAAAAAATTTTGTTTAATCACATCTTTTAATTTTCCTATCCTGTAGGAAATCAAACCTCCACCTTCTTTAAATATTTTAAGAATATCTTCCTGTAAATCTATAAGAGAAGTTAACTCTTTACTACTCTCTTTAGCATTTTTAATAAAATCTTCAGAAAAAGATCTTGGAGAACATCCTGTCGGATTAGGTATAGGGGCATAAGGAGACTGAGTAGGGTAAAAATAATTGAAATCGTGTTTAAAATTATCCAATTCCTCTTTAGATAGGATAACATTCAATTGAGAACTACCTATACTAAATCTATCCCATACACCACCCCATTGAAAAATTAAAGTATCTTTTCTAATAGATTTATTTTTAACTAAATCTTTTAAAGCAAGATAAGTGAATATCTGGTTATAATAATGAGTATTAGCTTGATTATAACCATCACCATTAATCATTAGCATTTTAGGTCTTAAAGAGGCTATTAAATTCTTTATTTTGGTAATATATTCTGAATATTCATTTCGCCTCTGATTACAACCAAAATTATCCATAGGAGGATAAACGTTATTATAAGGCAAACCTAAACACATAAGAAGAGAAACACTTTCATTAAACCTTAGCGATGATTTAATAAAACGCATAACCTCTATATCTTCTGAATAAATATACTTTTTTCTTTCCTCCACAGCTGCTAAAAATTCTTTAAGCCTAACAATATCTTTTATATCCTTAATAATTTTTATTTTGGGGTATCCTTCAACTAATTTACTCCTTTCATTTAAATCTATAATTAGTAATTTTGCTCTTAATTTTTTCTCCTCTTCGCTCATATAGGGTGTAATTTGGTAATCTAAATGTGGGATTACCCTTAAAAACTTATTTCTAACCAACTCTTTCAACAAATCTTCTTTATGGCTAATATTTAAAGAAACTATATATTTATTTTTTAAATTAATGGCTGTATCTAACAAATCAAAAACGTAATCACTGTAAACACCATGGTAACCACCGGATAAATAAACACTATAAACTCTATAATATTTAGCCATTTCCCTTAAAATTGGCGCAAGGGCTAAAAACTCATCGTCCATATGAGGGTTTATCAAAAGAATCCTATCCTTCTCTTTTATACCCAATTTTTCTAATTTCTCTTTAATTTGGTAAGGGAAAATTGTATTGGCTAATATATGTTCAATAATCTTTTTCTTAAAATCGTCAAAATCATACCCTTTTTGCTTTATTGCTTTATAAAAATGAAAAAAGTTTTTTTGAGCGTTCTTCTTACAAATATGTATCTTGGAACTATCAAAAAGTCTCTTATACATATTATTAAAATCAACATCCAATTTAGATATTGAACTTTGAAAGAATTTAGCCAAACTAATTAAATATTCCTTACAAAAATTATCATCCCAAAGCTCAAGGGGCAAAACACCAAACTCCCAGGGAAATCTTAATAATCTAAGTTCTCTACCAGCGCTCTTATCTAAAACGTATAAACCATAAGAATTTCTACTCAAAGCTAAAGGATAACGTGTATCGTAATTAGATTCTAAAGCTTTTAATATAGAAGTACTCTTATTAATACCGGTAGCAATAATGATAATTTTTGGGCTTGGTTTTTTTCTATCGTATCCATAAATGAGTTCTTGTGGACCGAAGGTTATAAAACCTAATTTAGGCATTCTAATATCTCCAACGGTAACAAACATATTTTTAAATCCGTAAAACTCTTTAGAATGATAAGAAGATATATGATAGGTTCTATCGTAATCGTTAATTGCTCCAATAAAAGAGGTCTGTTGCGGTAAAGTATCTCTCTCACAGAAACCAATATGCCCTTCTCCTAATTCACAGGGACCAACACCTAATACAGTTATATGGGGACCACCTAAATTTTTTAACTTCTCATCCATCATTATTGCCTGATTACGCATACTATCTATATACCGATACTGAATATGATTAGGATTAAGCGGATCTACAACTGTTTCTTCTAAAATAAAATCACCTCTTTTATTTTGTTTTAACCGAGGGAAAACAACTCTATTTCTTTCTATACGCAAAGGGGAATTTAAACTGAACCCCTCTCTATCGTTCTTAAGTAAACAGTGTGCTTGATACTCTAATATCTTCAATCCCTCCTTTTCAATACTATTTATAATTTTTGTAAATTCTTCATCTTTTATTTCTTCAACTACCCAACGGTTATTATCTCTAAATACATATAAATCACCATAAAAAAAGTTACGGTTTTGTTTTTCTATACCCCAAAGCTCGCAAGTTTCATTAAGCAAACGTGCAAAAGAAAAAACATCCTCTCTTTTACGAGGAAATATCTCATCTATACTGAATACCACTACTTTTTTCATATCTGGCTTATATTTAGTATCTAACCCATTCAACCTAAGTAACTTCTGAGTAGAAGATGTATCCCAAGTATCTAAAATAGAACGTAGTTTAAAATCTCGTCGTCTATTCCTCTTTATTGCCCTATCCCTAAAATTTATTAACGAACTCCCCCCCACTTTTCTATAACCCAGAAGAGGAGTATTACCAGCACATAAACAGACAACTATTAAGGGTAAATCCCTATAAAATTGTAATGCACCAATTACATCTAAGGCAAAAGTTAAACTAACTTTCTCTAAATTATCTCCTATACGCACTAACATATTTGCTGGTAGTTTATAAGGAGAACCATTGTAAATTTTTTGGGCAAACGAATCAGCTATATGCGGGTTATTATTATTCATCTTGGGGGGCAAGAGTTTATTCTATGATACTCAATCCCTAAACTCTAACATCCTACATATACTTTCTTCAGCAGATAAAATTATCTCCTTAGGAAGAGTAACTTCTTCTTTCATTTCTTCTAAGGACAAAAGAACTTTTTCTAAGCTAATAATCTTCATATTAGAACAAATCGCTCGTTCAGAAAGGGGATAAAATTTTTTATAAGGGTTCTCTTTTTCTAATCTGTAAATAATCCCTACTTCTGTTCCTACAATTATTTCTTTAGCTTTACTTTTCTTAGCGTATTTACACATTCCCTCAGTAGATAAAACTTCATCAGCTAATTCAATAACATCAGGCGAACACTCAAGATGAACTAAGACTACCGCTGAAGGATGTAACAATTTTTGTCTTTTAACTTCTTCTACGGAAATATTAGCATGGACAGGACAATAACCTTGCCAAACGATAAAATTACGGTTAGTTTTCCTTGAAACATAATGAGCAAGATATTTATCAGGAACAAAGATAATCTCTTCTTCATCTTTTAAAGCTTTATTTACCACACCCACAGCATTAGCAGAGGTACAACAATAATCAGCCTCTGCTTTTACTTCTGCAGGAGTATTTACATAACAAAGAACTTTTGCACGAGGGTGCTGTGACTTTAACTCCTTTAATTGCTGAGCGGTAATCGTATCTGCCAAAGGACAACCGGCATTCTTATCAGGGATAAGAACTATTTTTTGGGGAGAAAGTATCTTTGCTGTTTCTGCCATAAAATATACTCCACAGAAAACAATAACATCAGCATTAACTTTAGATGCCTGAATACTTAACCCTAAAGAGTCGCCTAAAAAATCTGCGATATCCTGAACCTCAGAGGGTTGATAATTATGAACAAGGATAATCGCATTCCTTTTCTTCTTTAACTGCCTTATCTTATCAACTATCTTATTATCTTTCATATACTAATACCTATTTAATTCTATCGGCCTCTCCTTAAGAGGCTTATAGATGTAACCGCTCTCTACTCCCGGCAAAGGAGCTACAGGTTCGGTTAAAAGAAACTTTCCTTTTTTAATCCATTCTTTTAAAATATTAGCTATCTCTAAAGCACGGGGATAACTAGAAAGACTCCCTGTAGGAACCTCCTTACCTTCAATAACAATTTTCCCACTTTTAAGTTGTTTGTAATTAATCTCCCCTAAATTGCTCTTTTTACCATAAGGGTAATCGTAACTGTAATCAACAATTTGTGTCCAGATTTCCTCATCTTTCACCGCAGTATATTTACATATCTCTTCATTTAATATAGGGATAGGAACACCTATCCCTACACTTAAAGTTACTCCATAACCCTGCATACTCGTTCCCACCAGCCACTTAGGGCTCATCTGTTTAAGATCACCTATAACAGCTATAGTTCCTGCAGGATAACTGGGTACTCCGTTGGATTTACGAGGAACCATAGGATTATGCTGAGTCCCATGCCAGCTAATATAACCTATACCACCACCTAAAAATATTTTTGTTCCAATACCAATAGTTTTATAGTAAGGATCATTCAGCAAAGGTGATAGTTGACCGGCACTACAATAGTTAGCATTACCCAAATTCGGTTTAAGCACACCCATATAGGTGTAAAGTATCCTAGCGGATAAATTAACAGCTACATTGTAATTCTGGTAAGCGTTTCTTAAATTAAACAATACCGCCTCATTAACATCTTTAATATTAATAAATGTTTCTAATTTTTTTCGCGGATAACAATCCGTCCCATAACTAAAAGCAACTAATTTTAAATCTTTACCAGACACAAATTCTTCAATAACGTGTCCTCCCCCATAATTAAACTCACCGGGAAATACTTTGTTTTTAGGGTCATCTTCAGGTAAAGCAGATGCACCAATATAAAAATCAACAGCGGCAAAACCCGTATAAACAGGCACATCGTTAAGATAAGCCCTCCCTCCTCCCAATTTTATCTTGGGAGTAGAATGACCTATATTTATATACGCTCCTGAAGAACACATAGGGCCAAAAGTAGCTGTAGTAACTACATCCACTTCTTGAGCTGATTTCTTTAAACCTTTCTTTTCTACAATATCACTAATCTCTTCAGCAGTTACCACTACTACTTCCCCTCTTTTTATTTTCTCATTTATCTCTTTTATCGTCTTAGCCATAAAACCCCCTTACAAACAAAATTTTTTATCTACCAATATCTACTTCAAATTATAACTTCTCATTATTTCCCGTGTATGGGAAAGAAAATAATTGTTCTTAATTAAGCTGAATTCAGATATTGCTCTATTAAACATATTTCCTGCTAAAAGATAATATTTTTCCCTAATATATAACTCTCCTAAAGCAAGTGCTGATAAACCCTTTTGAATAAAATTCTCTGTATCTTCGGCAATTTTAAAACTCCTAGATAAGAAATCTTCAGCTTTCTCATTATTACCTTGATATTGATAAAACTTTCCTAAGAGCCGAAAAGTATGGATTTGAAAATAATCGTTATTGGTCTCTTCATCGGTCGCAATCTTATGTGCTTCTTCTATCACAATTTTAGCTTTAGATAATTCTCCTGATATAATTAATAGCTCTCCTAAATAGTATAAAGCGGGACATA
>JAMWDA010000002.1:0-12791 GCA_023818995.1 Candidatus Omnitrophota bacterium | reverse complement strand
CTCTATCTGTATCCTCTTGTAAAAGATATATCTGCCCAAAAAGAAGATTACCGAAGGAAGTTGCCGCTAAAAAATTCTTTTGTTCTCCCATAGTTATAAGTTTAAAGGCGCAATCTTTAGCTTCTTCTATTTCTCCCCTCTGTAAAAAAGATAACCCCTTTAGACGCCAAATAAGCATCTGATGGCTCTGTGCATAACCAAATTTCTTAACATAACTAACCAATTTCTCCCCTACTTCTTGGAAACGTTCGTACTCCCCTGTATAAGAAAACCTTAATGCTTTAACATAAGAAGCCCACCATACCATTTCTAAATGTCTCAGATTCTCACCTACTTCAATAACTTTATCTAAATAACCACTAAATTTTCTTCCTCGTTGAACCATAGAGTTATCGTAGTTTAAATAAGCAAAACCACTGATTCCCATAATATCTCTATCTAAATTGGGATTAAAAAGCTTCTCAAATCTTTTAAATAAAGATATGCCTTCTTTAGCATATTCTCCCATTTCTACAAATCTACCCCTAGCTGTCTGAGCATTGATAACGCTTGTTAGAATTCCCGGACGTACAGGAGATAATTGGTCAGGCAGACAATTTAAATTAAACTTAGCAATAACAAAAGATTTCTCATACTCATCGGCAAAAGAATATGCAAAGGCTAAGTATACTTGAGCAATAATCAAACGGGGAATAAAAACTTGGGGAACAATTCTACCTCTACGATCGAATTCATTACCTCCCATTTTCGCCCGTAAAGCAAAAAGACTTATACGGTCAGCCAAAATATTAGGTAATATAAACCTTACGATCTTAAAAATCTTCCTCATAATTCTAATTGTGCAAGTAACCCTCTTATCGGCCAAAATATACGAGCGAAACTTTTCCAAATATTCAATAGCAACTTGTGTTTCAGTAGCCATGCTAGCAATACCAACCATCTCCCAAATCTGAAGCAATACTTTCTGCTTTTGAGGATAACGAATAGATAAAATTAATCGCTCAGCTTCTAACAACATCTCCCTTGCTTCCTTAAAAGCGCAATTGGTGTAGGCGTATCGACCCGCTTCTAAAAGATACTTTACTGCTTTCTCTTTACTTATCCCCCTACTGAAATGATAGGCTAGCCCACTTATAAACTCTCCTTCCTTCTTACCATGTTTTTCTATTGTATTGCCTACTTTTTCATGTAACTGGCGCCGATTATCATCGTTTAATTGGTTATATAACGTTTCTCTAAGACGGTCGTGAGTAAAAACATAGTATCTATCTTCTCTTTTCAAAAATTGCCGTTCAATTAATTCGTTAATATTACTGAATAGAGTTTCATCTTTTATCTCAATTATTGATTTTAAAATAGCTAAATCAAATTTATGACCGATAACAGATGCTACCTGCAAAAATTCAAGTAAGTGAGGTGGTAATAGGTTAAGACGCTCCAATATTGTTTCTTCTATAGAAGAAGGTAACGATAATAACCTCACCTCCACAGGCAATCTCCATACGCCATGTTCTAAAATAAGTTTTTCTTCCTCAATCAATTCACGTAAACTCTCACTGATAAAAAATGGGTTACCACCTGTAATCTTATACATATACTCTACAAACTCATCACTTAGTTCTATTTTGCCAAGCATCCTCTCAATAATTAATCGCACATTATCAAAAGTAAGAGGAGATAACTTCAACTCTTCAACTAAACCTTCTTCAACCATGTTAAAAATTATACTCCCTGGCTCAACCTCGTCACTCCGAAATGAACCTAAAAAAAGTATGGGATAATCTCTTAATTGGCTTATACATACGTTCAATAGCTCTAAAGTAACAAAATCACTCCATTGTAAATCCTCTATATATATAACTACAGGATTAACTTGGGTTACCTCTTTCAACCATTCTGTAACATTATCAAAAAGGCGCACTTTTTCTTCAATCTCTTCCAATTTAGGTAAAGGTGCATAACCCCATTCCATTAATGCAGGAATAACCTTAACTAATACATTGCCAAATTTATCTACAACTGATTTTTTTACCAAAGAAACCAAAGGCTTAAATGCTTCTGATATGGGTTGATACAAACTCATACCTTGCTCAAAACATTTACCCATTGTCCAGGTAATACCCAATATCTGAATATGTAACTTTAGCTCTTGAATCAAACGGGACTTACCTACACCTGCAGGAGCGGAAACAAATATAGCTCTTCCTTTACCTCTAAGTAAATCTCTGCAAGCTTGTTTTAAATAATTAATTTCTTCTTCCCTGCCAACGAGTTCACTGCAGTTCAAATAACTCCGTTTCTCTTCTAAAGTTTCTCCTACATACTTCTCTCCGATAAGAAGAGATAAATCTCTCAGCAACTCTATTGTATTTAGATAACGTTCATTTTGATCCTTAGCTATCAACTTTAAGATAATTCTATTGAATTCTTCAGGCATATCTCGTTTAGAACGTGGTGGGATTGGTTCTTCTTCTAAGTGCTTTTTAATTAACTCCTCAATTGTCTTTCCATAAAAGGGTAACTCTCCTGTAGATAATTCGTAAGCAAGCACTCCTAACGAATACAAATCTGACCTTGCATCAATAATACCTCCCATAGCAACTTCGGGAGGAAGATAAACAGGGGTACCTTCAATCTCTCCTGTACTGGGTAAACCTATCTGCTTCATTAAACCGAAATCTAACATTTTCACTCTCTCAGATGGGGTAAGGTAAATATTGTCAGATTTAATATCCCTATGAACGAGTAAACGAGAATGAATAAAATTTAACACCTGAGCTATCTGAATAAGTATTTTATATATTTGTGATAAGGGCAATTGGCGTGAAGAAATAACTTTACGAAGACTTTCTCCTTCAACAATTTCCATCGTAATATAATCATCTTTATTCTCCAAAGTCCCATAATCGTAAACTTCTACTAAATTGGGATGGCGCAGTTTAGACATCATCCAGAACTCTTGCTTAAACCGTAATCTCTCCTCCTCATCTACTGTGCCAGTAGTTATATATATTTTTGAAGAAGAACTCGTCTTAAAATCGCTTTTTATTTCACTAACTATTGTTTTTGATTTATAATCTCTATCTTTTAAAGAACCTTCCTCCTGATGATATTCCTGGCGATAACGATATAACTGCTTCAAGGCTACTTCTCTTTTAGTAACATTATCGTAAACTCTCCATACTACACCCATACCGCCTTTACCTAACATATTTAATACCTTGTATCTATTAACTAATATTTCCCCTTCTAAAATCATAATTTTTTATTTACCTAAATGCTTTTAAAGCATTATACTTATTTTGATATGTTTTGCAATCTTAAAATTTAAGAGGGTATTAAAAAGATGATAAGTCAAATTTATAATCAAAAATTTGTTTACAGAGCCTATTTAATGAGTTCTTTTATCTTCTTCTCTAACTCTATGAGCTTAACCTTAACTCCCTTACCCAAAGAGTATCCCCCTATCTTACCATCTGACCTTATTACCCGATGACAGGGAATAAACAAAGTATAAGGATTTTTTCTTAAAACATTAGCCACTGCTCTAACCGCTTTGGGTTTACCTATCTTTTTAGCTATCCATTTATACGTACGCAATTTGCCTAAAGGTATTTTTAATACCTCTTTTAAGACTTTCTTTTCAAAAGCAGTAAATTCTATTGGTTTAATTTTCACCATCTTTTAAATTATAAGAGCTATCTTTACCTATGGATTTATTAACCAAATACTCAGCATAACCTGATAATATTTCTTGAACTTTTGTAGGTGGAGGAATAACAAAATAATGAGAAACTATAGCATGGGCTATTTCATGAACAAGTATACCTAAAGTCATATCTTCAAAAGAAATATAGATCTTATTTTGTTCGTAAACATAAAAGGAGGGTGAAGAAGAAAAATTTCTAAAATAGGGAGCTAAAAGCCTATTTAAATACTGACGATTAGGCAGAATATCTATATTTATTTGGAAACTATACATATGAATATCTAAAGCATCGGAAGTCTCCAGATAAATTGCATCAAGTAAATTCTTTAATAAATATTCTAAATCATCTTTCTTAAGAGATTCGCTATATAAACTAAGAAAATATTTTACTTTAAGTTTATCTAATAACTGAACTGTGTTTATTTCAGGATGAATATAAATATGAAAATGCCTACTTTCTAAAGACAAAGCTAAGGAATTTAGTATTGGTAAAGATATAAAAAATATAAGAAAAATATAAGTTATAATTCTAAAATAAAAAGGCATCTAATTTTTTATTATTTATAATAATTCTTTCAAATCAAGCTAATAAATTTACAACTCTAATTAATGAAACTACTTAAAGTAACTTAAAATTTCATCTATCTCTTTACCTTGTTTAACAATCTCTTCATTATTGCTCGTTAATTTATATACACCTTCTTTAAATTTCTCCCATTTATCTTTAAGGAAAATTTTCTTTTCTCTTAAAGTTTCCACAAGTTCAGATAAACTCTTAGCCAAATCTTGGAATTGGTCATTAGCTCTTATCCTAAAATTAACGTTTAGATTACCATCCTTTAATGCGGATATTTCTTTTTTAAATCTATGTATAGGACCGGCGAATTTATGAGAAATAATCAAAGTGAGGATAAAAACACTTGTACTAGCCAAAACTATAGCAACCAATAATGTTTCTAACATTAAAGGTAGGAGAAAATCTATGGTTCTTTTAACTACTACCTTAGCATCTTCAATAACTACAGTCGTAAAATTGCGTGACATAAATAATAGAAGTGCTCCCATAATCAAGGTAACTATAACCACGATTAGACAAAACTTAAAAATAAACTTTATCTGAAAATCTATATTTACTAAAAACCTCTTCCTCATTTTCATAACTACCCCCTATTTTATTTTCAAACTCTCATAATCTATGTTTATCTTTGCCTTATCTTTTAAAGAATTTATCCAATCATTGATTGCACCTGTCTGTTTATTTCTAAGGAGAATAAATTTAATCTGGTCGTATACAGATGAAATATCTTTATCTTTAAATTCCTTATCCTTATAAACTTGATAGAAATTGCGCACTTCATCGTCTCCCACGTTAAGTGTGGAAGATAATTCTTGAGTTTTCTTTTCTAGAAGGAGCTTTATTAAAGACTGTTGCCAAAAGTACTCTACATCTTTTAAGAACCGTTCATCCTTATCAATTCCTAAACGATGTGCTTCCTGTAACATAAGTTTGCGTGCTAAAAAAATGTCTAAAAATTCCTTTCGTGAGGAGGAATTATCATCTTTGCCATAATTAAATTCCTTGAATGCTTGTTCAAACTCCTCAACGGTTACCTTACACCCATTAACTTCTATCGCTATCTGAGAGGAAGACTTTCTAAAACAGGAAGTTATAAGCAAGAGCAAAAAACACATACCAAAAATAATCACTCTTTTCATCATAATCACCCCTTTTTAACAAAAACGATATTACCTTTTAAGAAAAACCTAATTTGTTTTATTATTATGTTATTATCTACTTCTGCCTATTTGTCAAGTTAAATTTTGTGGCTGTTGTTTTGTGGTGGAAGACATATTATATTTCTCATTATTGAATAATTATTTTATAGCCTAAAGCGGAATGGAAAAATTATAGGTTGTAGAATCCTATCTAAAAAACTAAATCATTATACCTATCAAAATGTATCCCATTGTTCTATTATTAAATACATTATCTAATGCTTCTAAAAATATAGAGTTTTTACTCCAACTAAATCAACCACTCTATGCTCCATATTTTCCACAACAGTAAACATCTCTCTAAATACCATTGCTCGTTTATTATTAGCGTTTAGAAAGATAATTGCTTCACTAATTTTTACAAAATTATATACTCTTATTCGTGTAGAACAAATCAAATTAAGGTTTTGAGTTAAAATAACTAAACATATAGGGAGTGAAACTAAGACGACCCTCTATAAATTCATAACCTTCCCTATCTAATTCTAATTTCTCAAAAAGAGAGTAATCTATTAAAGTTAAAGGATGATAGAAATAAACAAATCCTAAAGTATTAAATCTATACATAGTTAAAGTTCTAAAAGGATGAGGATGTTTTAAAATTAGAGAGCTAACTAATTGGTTAAAAGTATCTTTTAAGGGTATAACGGAAAAAATTATTTGAGTAGAATTTTTATTATCAGCTAAATCTATAGCTGTAAGAGATACATTATGGTAACCGGAATAGTAAACTTTACCACTTAAAGGACCGATTATTTTAGGAGCGGGATCTAAATTATCCTCAACACTATAGAGTAACTGTTGGGGAGTATTGTATTTACCCTCTTTCGGTGAAATTATAGTTATTTTAGGAGGAGTTACATCTATATTCATCGTCTCTATATACACAGTTCTATTTCCTGCTAAATCACAAGCAGTAGCTACAAGAGTATCGCCCTTAATCTCTGTAGTATAGGTAATATCTTGTGGCAAAGATAAATAATCTATACCAGAAAGATTATCGTAAGCATTAAAACTTACCTTAACCGGTAAACTACTGTTCCAGCCATTTTGATTAGAAGGCGGTGTTTTTGTTACAGTTATGATAGGAGGTGTCTTATCTATATTTATGCCTCTAACGATGAGGTTGGTTAAGTTACCTGCCTTATCCGTTGCTATCCCTGTAACAGATTGGTCTATACCTTCTGTGGTTATTAAAATATCAGGAGTGAATTTATCTATACCTGAAAGATTGTCGTTAGCGATAAAATGCACATTAACATCTGTTATATACCAGTTATTTAACCCATTAGGATAATCAGGAGAAAGTATTGCTATAATTTGTGGTGGTGTCCAATCTATATTTACAATCTCAGAAAAATACGTTTGGTTACCGGCTAAATCCTTCACAAAAGCTTCTACAAGCTGACCTCCTCCTTCAATATTTAATACATCATCATTCAGTTGGGAGTTAAAAATATCTATGCCGGAAAGATCATCCATACCTATATAACTATAGGTAACTGCTCGATTATGCCAACCGTTACTATTAGGTAAACTTGACCTATTAATATTTATCGTAGGAGATGTTTTATCAATATTTATATTACCAATATTTACCGATTGATAGTTACCTGCTAAATCAAACACAGTAAACTTACACTCCTGGTTCTCACCTTCCTTACTAAATAAGTAACTACCTTTGAAAGGAGAACTTAATCCGGAAAGTTTATCACTTGCCTCGTATTCAACTAAAACATCGGTGTTATTCCAACCATTAGTATTAGATTCTGGTTTACGAGTAATTTTTACCTCTGGTGGTGTAGTATCAATTCTAACTGTAGTAGTTCCTTGTGCACGGCGACCTGCTTTATTAACAACTTGATAATCAACCGTATGAACCCCATCGCTTAAATAAAAGTTTTTAGCATCATCTACCCAATTACCTTGATCCACTCGGTAACTTATCAAAGGAGAAGATATACCGAAAGTATCGTCCCTGCTACTAATATTAGCTTTTACATTTGAAACATACCAACCATTTAACCCTTCAGTTCCCTCCCAAATTACTTCTATGAGAGGATCTGTCTTATCTACTTTATAAGGTCCACTAACCACTACTTTAGCGGTATTACCGGCTAAATCTGTAATACTATCCGAACTAACCGTTAACCCTATACCTTCACCTATAGTTGTTTTTGAACCAAGGTTAATATTCAATACTCCTGAAGGAGCAAAGCCTGAAAGATTATCCTCTGCACTAAAAGGAACTGTAACATCAGATAAGTACCAACCATTATTTCCTCCCATACCTATGGCTGTTCCCGCAGTGATAACCGGTGGGGTGGTATCTATCTTAACTAGTACGCTGATAGAAGCTGAATTCCCAGCTAAATCGTAAACAACTCCTTCTGCCCAACTACCCATAGTCTCAGTTGTAAAAATATCATCGCTATACCCTGCTGATTGAGAATTATCTATACCGGATAAAACATCGTTAACAATATAGCTAACTTTTACCGGTAGAGTGTTATTCCAACCATTAGCATTAGGCTGAGGACTTTGTATACCAATAATAGTGGGAGGAGTAGTATCGATAAAGAAAGGACCGATATGAACAGTATCTGTTGACCAATTCCCTGAATTATCAATTGTGCGCAGGTGAAAATAGTGATTTGTCCCATCTAATAAAGGAGGACTAATAACACTCGTTATTGTGCTTTCAATAAAATTACTATTATAGTTAGGAGTAGTATTATCAGAATTATCCCATATATAGTAATAACCCTTTATCCCACTTGATGGCTCAGAAGGGTCTATTGCTTGTATCCAGCTAATCTCTATAGTATTATCGTTTGATTTACCCCTTACCCATACACCTACGCTACGGTCATAAGTAAAATTCGTAGGTAGTAGTGGCGGTGTGTTATCAACTAACAAGAGTAAATCTATCTCTTGAGGAGATGTTCCGCCAAAACTATTAGAGTGGAAGTACAAACTTTTCCCTTTTATATCGTAATCTTCAGGCACTACTCCTAAATCGTTATCAATAATCGCTCCATAATAAGAAGTTATATATACCTCTCCCCCATCGTAAGAATAAGTAGCATCAAGAAGAGCTAATTTAATATCTCCATATGCATAAATTATAATATCACCCTTATTAGTAACTATTTGAGAATTATTATTCTGTGTAATACCACCTATATTATCTAAATCGTTACTGCCTGCAATTATAGTTATAGTTTTATTTAAAGCCAAAGTTTTTATAGTTGTTCCCGCCTGTTGAATAATTTCATCTCCTGCTTTTAAAATAATGTTCCCACCGGTAGAAGTAACATTAGCATTTATATTTATATTATCTGCTATCCTATCTTTATTCTCTCCCGCAGTCAAAGTAATATCTCCTTTAGCCTCCATATCATTATTTACAGTTAAATTTGAATTGATAAATATATCTATCCAACCATTAGTATTAGAAACCCTATTTAAAATTAAACCACCTTTATTCATTATCCAAATACCATTATCAATATTCGTTGCCTCTATAGTAGATAGTTGAGTATCTAAAGCGTTAGTTGAGCCAATACCGTTAGTAGCATAAAGAATTAAATTGGGGGTAACAATATAAGTATAATCATCACCATCATCATAAAGGGAGGAATTAGATTTCAAAGTTACCCTTAAAGGCGCTGTTATAGAGCCTATGGTTATACTCTCTGTATTCTCAATATTTACTACCCTATTTGTCCCCAAAGCAGTTGCAGAAATTATATTAAGAACCGTATCTTTATTATCTATAAAAATACTTCCATTAGAAGTTTGTGCTTGAAGATTATAAATCTTGGTATCTAAATAATTAGATGAACTTCCTATAGACTTACCACTAATAACTAATCTCTCTGCTGTTATATCTGTATCTTTTCCTCCATCGGTTATATCTCCTTTTACTGTAATAATTACCTCGCCATTTGTAGATACCTTGGTAACCGCTAAATCACCATTTACATTTAAATCTATCTTACCCTTATTAGCTTTATTCTCCATTAAACTAATGTTTAGGTTACCTGTATTATTAATATTAATGTTTCCTGAACCTAAGTTGGTAATCTGAAGATTTGCCACTTGTATTTCCAACGAATCATCAAAAATTTCTCCCTTATCAAAATTTATACCTACCCCACCTACAGAATTAATAATCAATTTATTAGCAACTATATCAGTTAAACTCTCTCCACCATCACGTATGCCATCTTTATAAGTAGTTAAAGTAACTACTCCTTGGCTGAAAAGATTAGATAACTCAATACCATCGTATGTTTGGATAGTAATATTACCGCTCCCGCTATCAATAGAAGCTCCATCAACCTGCTGGAATATCCCAAAATTAACTTCTCCTAAATTATTATAGTTGGCGATAATAGAAACGTTTCCTCCATTGGTAGAAATTACACTCTTAGGAAATTGGCAAATATCATCTGCGGAAATAATGGTAAGGTCACCGCCTTGGGTAATTAACTTGGCTTTAATAACTAAATCCGAAGAGGAAGAATTACTGGGCAAGGAATAGATACTTACTGAACCACCAGAATTTTTAATTGCGTAGTTTAAATTTAGCAAGTCAATTAAAGCAAGATCATCCCCTACAACTCTATCTAAATTATTTATCATGATATCACCTTCAACTGTATTAGTAACTTGAAGCGAAGATACAGAGGTTTCCAAAGCATCAACTTTGCCTATACCCTTTTTAGCGAACAAAATAAGGCTATTGGCATCTACATTTAAGCCCTCTCCATTACCATCCAAAATACTACCTTCAGAAATAAGCAAAAGTTTATCTCCGGAAATAGTATTATCTATAATGATATCTCCTTTACCCCAAATCTGAGGAATTGCTAAGAGAACCTGCTTTGGTTTATGGTCTACTGTTGTCCAACCCCAATACTCTTCGTTGGCAAACCTATCGTAAGGAACACCTGGTTGATACCATCCATCGGTATCGTGTGTATAAGAATTATTTGAACCTTCGGGTTTCCACCATTCATCCTGCCAACTCATATAAGTTACTCCTAAAAATTGGTTATTTTTATCTTTAACTGATTCCCAAATATTCAAAATAGCTTCTCTCTGATTAATCTCGTCCTCCTTACCTTGAATCATATCGTAAGAATCAGCTCCTGCTTCTGAGAAATAAAATAGTTTTTCTGTAACGCTCGTAATCTGAGTAATTGCCGAGGAAAAATCATCCCATTTATAAAAATTGAACCCAATAATATCTATGCCCGTATTATTTAACGACAAAATATCACTATCTAAATAACTACCACTATCACCTAAAGTAGTAGAAATCTTATGGAAATTATCAAGATTACGGATCAATTCTACAGCTATACTTACTCTTTCCCACCACCCTTCTAAGCTACCTTTAGGTGCCCACTGAGGATACTGTCTAAATAAAAGGTTATACTCGTTGCCTAACTCCCACATTAGAATTGCTGGATGCTCTTTATATTGAGCTATATAGTTTAAATAACCTCCCCTTTCAATATCTACAAGCGATTTACCATCGTATTGCCCACCACTATAGTAAGAACCTATTATCCTATCATCATAATTAGGGAAACCTACAATTACTTTAATTCCATACTTAGCGAAAGTATCTAATAAATCCTGGGAAGGAGGATAATAAGTTCTAACCGTTCTTATACCTGCCCACACCATTAATTTAACAACCTCCTCCCCACCCAAAGAAGCTAAATCAAGAATTAAATCTCTTCTTTCTTTACCTCTAGGTACAGTAGAAAGAGTTACTCCCAAGATAGTTTGATTAACTTCCTTATAAGGAGTAAGATTAGCAAGACCTATATTTCCATTATTAGAAATAAGGGAATATTTAGAAGTAAATAGGACTGAGGCGTTATGTTCAGCAATAAAAACACCATCATTAGCATTAGCAGTTAGATAACCATCTCCTAAAGCGATATCAATCATAGGTAGGACCTTGTCACTAAAATTCTCCCCCAGTTCATTAAAATTACCTATGCTTTTGGAGGAATAAAGAATAATATCGTTAGCAGAAAGCCAAGTAGTATCATCACCATCATCAAGAATTGAACCATAAGAGTTTAGCCTAATTGTTCCTGAAGGAGTGGATATAGAAGAGACAATTAAATCTTTTTCCCCCTGCTCTATATAGATAGAACCATAAGAATGAGGATTTATCTCTGCAAAAAGTTTATCAATATTTGTCTTTATAGGAAAAATACTTGTGCCAATACCTGAACCAGCTTTTAAAATAACCGTTGTGTTAGTTATTCCTTCCTGGGTAGAAATAACATAATTACCGGCATTAATTATCTCTCCTTTCCCGGGATTATAATTTTTATCCCACTCGGTAGGACTAGTGTGGTCAGCTAAAAGGGTAAGAATAACATTATTAGCTAAAGTAATATCACCATTGATAATAATATTTTCCCAAGCATCTACGGTGAGGTTAGTATTAATAACACCACTAATATATGCTATCTGAGGGTCAAATATGGAAACACCTACAGAGTAACCGGGAGGAGCTCTTCCTGACAAAACTCCGTAAAAACCCAATTGTTTATAGGCAATTATTTCTATAGAACCGGCATTTCCTTTTAGATTACCAGAAGAGACATCTATTATAGCATTTCTACCTACGAAAACATCTCCTTTTAAAGAATTAATAAAAATTCTTCCTCCATTACCTACAGAAAATGGACAGGAAGCAGAAGTTCTACTATTCTCTCCTAAAAATGTAAAAACTGTGGAAATAATCTCTATCCTCCCTCCCCAACCCTCTTCATTACCATCAGCGATAACCGTTCCTCTCTGATAAATTTCTTCTGCATTAAGAGAAATTAACCCTCCTTCAGAACTTACGCTATTACCACAACTTGAAATTATCCCTCTATTATCAATATCAGCTCTTATAATTTTGACATAAATTTCTTTTGCTTCAATTATTCCTGAATCATTATTTATAAAGTCCCCTTCCTGGCTATCAATCACTACTTTATCAGAGTATAATTCTCCCTGATTAATTATAGAAGAATTATTATTTGCCTCAACTATGATTTCGCGAGTTGCTTCTATAACTTTTTCCTCCTTATTTATCAACTCGGCATTATCTAATTTAATCATTATACTTTCTGATCCTAATCCACCTTCATTATTAATCTTTGCTCCTTCTACATCTAAAATTATTTGGCCATCTTTATCAACTAAACTCTTTGCCTCAATTATCCCGGAATTATTTATAGCATAATCAAATACCTTGTTTAATACCTTGGCAGTTAAT